>JAWCDI010000180.1:0-2922 GCA_044343505.1 Candidatus Aenigmatarchaeota archaeon
TGATAGAAGAAAGGAAAAAGAGAGAAGAAATTTTTAGAAATCTCGAGTTTCATCTCAAAGAATTGAAGAGAATCGCTGAGAATTACTTTGGAAATTGCAGATTTTTTCTCTTTGGCTCAGTAGCTCGTGGAGATTACGACTTGATGCTCTCTGACATCGACATCGCAATTGTCACCGATTGCAGTGATAGGGAGAGAATCCTGAAATTCAAAGCAGAGATTTCGCGGAGATGGTATTTCTTTGAGTTGCACGTGCTCGATGAAAGAAAATGGGAGTTCTACAAGAGATTCATCGATGTCTATAAGGAGTTCTGAGCTAACTTTTCATTTTCATTGCTATTTAAAAAGTAAATAATTTTCAATTTTAAAAATTTTTAAAAATTCTAATGTAATTATTAGCAACATCGTGCCAAGAAAGCACTTTTTCTATTCTTAGTTTTATACTAGAATTTAAAGATTTCTCACAAATGCTCGCTAATTCTTTACTGAAATCGTATCGATTAATATTAACAATAAGATTTTCGAGCCCAGCAGCTTCTAAATATTCCCTATTTCCGCCTACATCAGTTGCCACGACAGGTGTTCCTGAAGCGAGCGATTCTGGTATAACCAAAGGAGAACCTTCTGAATAAGAAGGAACAACAGTTACATCTGCAGCATTATAAAGATTTTTCAATAATTTTTCATCCACATAGCCCAGCAACAAGACCGATTTTTTTAATCCGTAATTCTCTATCTTTTTAATTATATAATTATTAAAAGTCTTTAACATAATCTTTCCAGCTATTAATATTTTAAAATCAAATTTTGTCTTCAATATTTTGGCAGCTTCTATAAGAATATGGGTCCCCTTTCTGGGACTTGGATTAACATGTAAGAATGTTATGTTATCTTGTATTGGGTAAATTTCGCTAATTAATTTTTTTGTTTCGTTCTTGTCTCTAGGTATAAAATTATGCTTATCTACACCATTGATTATGGGAAAAATTTTTGTTGAGTCTATACCCATATTCATAAGCTCCTTTTTTGTATTTTTAGACACTGCAATAAAGACAACGTCTTCAGATCTAGAAAATTTTTTATATACCTCTTTCTCAAGTAGATATTCCAATAAGATGGATGATAGATACCTAAGTCTTTCAAAACCCGAAAGAGGATAGAATCTAAAAAACTTAATCTCTTGTGCATAAGTGCCATGAATAATTGAGAAAACCGGAATTCTTTTTGCATATTTTTGAATAAGAACAAGAGGACCATGCGTGAGGATTACGTCAGGTCGATACGATTTTAAGATTGAGATTATTCTTTTTTTATTAATTAACGAAAAATTTAATGCGTAAAAAGGATCTTTCAATCTTGGTTTAGATAATTTTATAAAAGTTAATTTATTTTTAAGTCTGGTTGATGTATTTTCTGGAGAAGCAAGAATAATTTCGTGCCCCATTTCGGTGAATTCCCTACTCAAAGATAAAGCTACGTTTCCCACACCACCTCCCCCAAGAAATGGGGCTACGTGTAGTATCCTTAAGCTCATAAGCCCATCACTTCATTATAAGTCTCGTAAATTTTTTTAGCAATTATTTTCCATGAAAATTCTTTTTCGGCCAATTCTCTACTCCTCATCCCAAAATTTCTCCTTAAATCTTTGTCTTCAAATATTACTCTAATTTTATTAGATAGGTCTTTATAATCTCCTGGCTTAAAAATAAACCCATTATAGCCATCTTTTACTAATTCCGGTATTCCTCCTACGTTGGAACCGATCAAAGGTTTTCCACAAGCCATAGCCTCAAGTAAAACAATTGGCATCGCCTCATAAACGGATGGAAGAACAAAAAGATCGGCTACTGAATAGTACTTTGGTAGATCATTTCTCGGTATAGCGCCCGTGAATATTATCTTCTCTTTTAAATCTAATTTATCAACAAGCTCGAGAAGCATTTTGGCGTAGTTAGATATCTCACCGGTTTTTTGATTCTCCCCAAACATATATCTGAATGGTCCGACAATTAGTGCTTTTAAGGGGAGGTGTTTGAGCTCCTTTATAGCATGAATTAAAAACTCAAGTCCTTTTGCTGGAGCAATTCTACCAACAAAAAGAATTGTGAAACTATCTTCTAAACCTAATTTTTTAATTAGTTCTACGGATTTAGGTCTAGGATAAAAGAATTCTGTATCAACTCCATTATAAATCACCTTAATTTTATTTTCCTCTATTTTTGCTTTTTTTGTTAAATTCTCTTTTAGATTGTTACTAACCGCAATACTAGCACTCGAGCTTTCGATCAATTTTTTCTCAATTCTCCTTACAACTAACTTTTCATACAGATTAACGTTTTCTGCTATCCACATTCCATTATGGCAAGTATAAACCAAACTTTTACCAAGTTTTTTGGAAATTTTTAAACATTTAAGACCAACAAATGCATTATGACAATGTATTATGTCTACATTTTTGAATAGTTCTGAATTCAATTTTTTTGAATATAGAATTTCATTAATAATATGATCAATACGCTGATGAACGTGCAAACTCCTTGATTTAATCCTAGCAATCTGGATCCCCTCGATTTCTTTTGGATCAAATTTGCTAAACTCTCTATCAACAATTTGTATCTCGCAATATTCTTTTAAATTTTTACACAAATGGACGATATGCTCTTCGACTGCTCCACCTTTAGTTGGGGGTATCCGCACGATTCCAGAGGAAACTTGAAAGACTTTCAAGTTTTCTCACCTCTTAGCAGATTCATAATTTCTTTTCTCACAATTTCCTCTTCGAATTTTAATTTTTGAATTTCTTCTTTGGTTTGTACTCGCGATAAAGATTCATGGACTATATGATATACTGGGTTTTTGGGAGTGTAAACAGACTCGTAACCCCTTAAAATTAGTTGTATCCCAAAGTGTTGTTCGAATCTAA
>JAWCDI010000181.1:0-2921 GCA_044343505.1 Candidatus Aenigmatarchaeota archaeon
CATAATTAAATCTTTCAATTCATTAGAATCATATCTAATTTTATATATCCTAAATAAATGAACTTCTTTATCAAAGAAAGCTTTAATGTTATCTGGTTGTAAATCAATTGTCTTTCCAAAACATGCAATTTCATTAAAGAGAATGCAAATAGGACGTCCTTCTTTGAAAAATCTTTTTCCTTTTTTAAATTCTTCTTCATAAATTTTTTCAACATAAGCTTTAAGATATGTGTTATACGTTTTAATATAGCAATTTTCACTACGATTGATCTTATTTATAATATCATTTATAGTTTTTTCTCTTAAAAATTTGTCTAATAATTTTTCAATAATTTCATTTAATGTTTTCTCACATTCAAAGACTTTATCTGTTAATATACAAAAAGATCTTTCTTTTTGTCTGTAGTATGCTATTTTGATACTTTCCTCAATAATCTTAATTAAGTCTTTTTCTGCATCTGATGGTTTAAATAACCTACAATGATATTTGGCTCCAATTATATGTGCAATCAGTCTATAATACCATAGTCTACTAATTTTAGGTTCGAAAAAACTATAATCATCATAAAATAAAAGATTATAAAAACTAGTTAATAAATAGGATGCTCCAAATGTAGCGGAAACAATAGCATCTATCAAGATATCATCAAAATAATCATTAGGAAGAAAATCAGTTAGAATTAGTGCATTATTGATGCTGTTGACAATATAATCTCCATATTCAATAATATCAAAAATGCATTTTAATTCTTTGAATTCATTTAAAGTTTTGTAAATGTCATCAAAATTTTCTCTAAAAATTTTAGTCAGAAAATGTATGACTTCATGAAGTAATATAGACCAGAAGGACTGTCTATGAGGGAGAATGTAGTCGCTGTTTATAATTAAGAATTTTGGATTTGATAGAAAGGATATATTAGGTAAGAAATCCCAGTAAAAATAACATCTAAAATCGTGTAGGTTCTTTATGGTTGATGAATATATTTTACTATTATCATTAGTTAAGGAAGGAAAAATAGCCTTGAGAAAGTTTGAACCTAATAATTCTAAAAATCTATGAGTTTTTACGGATTCTCTTATACTTGTTTCCTTTGGGGTAGGATAATATGAAGGATACCCTTGCAGTAGACTTGCTAATTTTTTTTGTAGAAAATCAATGATTGATGCAGATTCTGCAATTATGTTTTTACATTTTTTAAATTTATATAGAAATATATCAAGGTCATTTGTATCCAGATGTATTTTATTAAAGTCATTAATAATTTTCCTTATATTTTTTAAATAAAGAGAAAAATTTTCGCATAACTCATTTAAGTATTCAATAACGTAGTATAGTTCACCAATAGTTTGTCTTATAGACATATCTAATTTGTTATTATTCAAATTATGAGTAACAGTTTTACTAATGTGCTCTGAATATTTGCTGTTTATATTTTGTTTAACAGTTTTATTATTGTTTACGCGAAAAAATCTAATTACTTGTGTTAGATGGGATAACTCATCACTTAGTAATTTAAAGGAAGTTTCTAAATTTCTGGTAAGAAATAGCCATGGTGACTTTGGTAAATAGTGTTGGTTTTTCATTTCAGAAATAATAATTTAAAAAATGTTATAATATTTAATTCGTTCAAACGAGATTGAATTTTATTTATTATTCTTTGTAGACCATCTTCTACAATTATAAAATTGTTTTTACTTCTTAATAATACTATAAGATGTTTAAACTCTGAGACGGTAAAATATAATTTAATAAATGATATTATTATAGTCATTATTGAGAGAAAGAAGGCAATATATTTATCTTTAAAAAAGAAGTTATAGAATAGGAAAAGAATTGGTTCAATAAAGGTTGGTATAAAGAAAATGATCGCATAATTAAGATCAAATACAGAGAGATATACAAAATACAAAGAGGTAAGTAACTTAGTAAGGTTTTCTACAAATTGTTGATTTATTAAAAAGTTATTATTATAATACAGATATGCTAATGTTCTATTATAAAAAAATATAGGCAATAAATAACGAGATATAGTAAAATATTTAAATTGTATTGCATATACACAGGAGCTACTTCTTATATCACAGGCCCCATTTCTTACATCCCAATTCTTTTGGATAACTTCAATCGTATATCCTTTTCTAAGGAGGATTAAAATTGAAAATATTAATAAGATTAAAATTGCAGACATAAACAATGATAAAATAAATAGAGTTGTTGAGCTATATAAATTTACATCAAAAGGAATACACATTAGAATTGTTATTATTATCTCTATAAAACTAATAAAAAGTAACGTTCGATGCAAACCTAAATTATTTATCAAGGTTTCGATCATATATGTGAAAGTTTTATTAATGTATTAAAATGAAACATTATCTACATATTTTAATAAGTGCTCCACAGATTATATTTTGTGAATGGCAAAGAATGCCTGGAACATTACCAGGGAGTTTTTCTTTCAATTTCAGTATTGTTATAACCTCTTCCTGAATATCCATAAATAGGGCGTATGTCAAAGGCTCGAGGATTACGCCTAAAGGCATTATCTAAAGTACGAAATGTAAAGAAGCTTAATTCCAGTAAATTAATCTTTCTTTCTAAAGGCTCTATTTTTTCTTCAATTTTAGTAGCCATTTCTGACCTTAGGGCATCTATTTCAGATTTTAGAGAATCAACTTTGGCATTAAAAGCTGTCTCTAAATCTTTTAATTCCTTTTTAGTAGCCATTTCTGACCTTAGGGCATCTATTTCAGATTTTAGAGAATCAACTTTGGCATTAAAAGCTGTCTCTAAATCTTTTAATTCCTTTTTAGTAGCCATTTCTGACCTTAGGGCATCTATTTCAGATTTTAGAGAATCAACTCTGGCATTTATTTCAGATTTTAGAGAATCAATTCTAACATTTAAATTTTGTTCTAAA
>JAWCDI010000182.1:0-2920 GCA_044343505.1 Candidatus Aenigmatarchaeota archaeon
TATAAAGCATTCAGAAAATGGAACTGTTTCTGCATAACTCATGCTAACTGCACATTGTCCAACACCAAAACTAAGTATTTTTTGCCTAATATAATCCGAAAACCTAAGAGAACCTTGCAAATAGTCTAAGAACTTTTCAAATTTCAACCTTAACATAAAAACAGTTCCAACGTTTGAAAATACTGCTTCAGCTATATCAGTTGGACTTTGCGATGCAACTATTAATGCAAATTGATACTTTCTTCCTTCTCTTACTATCATAACAAGATCACTATTTTCATCCTTGCTTATTTTCCAAGCCTCATCAACTACACAGAAAAGTTTTATTCCTTTTTCAGGACTCCATCCCTCCATTCTCATTTTTTCTTTTATGAATTGAAGAATTGTAAGTGCGCCGAGAGCTCTGAAAGTCTCATCTGGAAGTCCTGAAAGATCTATATCAACAAGTCCTGCGCTTAAGAGCTCATCAAGTTTTATAGTACTTTGTTCAGCAAAATAATCATCACCTTCAAGAGTGAATTTCTTTAACTTGTAAATTGCGTTTTCTAGTTCTGCAGGAAATTCGTAAGTTCCTGTTTCAAGTTTTTCCTGAAGTATTTTTTGAACGTCTTTTAAAGTTGGAGGAGTAAGAGGTCTTCCGAGTGCATCCTTTTGATCCCTCTCTGTAAGCTTAAATCCCTTCCTTATATACGCTTCTTCCATAGCTTGCTCTATTAACCTTCTTTGTTCAGGATATTCACCAATATCTGTAAGGATTTCAAGAGACCTCATCACTTGCTTTATTCTATCGCTGGGTTTCATTCCGGCCAAATCCAAAAGGTTTAAGTATGCACCCCTTGCAAGCGCAACTACAGTTCCACCTACTTGCTTTACCCAAGGTTTATATTCTCCAGCCCAATCTATTATTATTGCATTAGCGTTCCAAACCAAAGAAGCTCTTAACAAAAATGTTTTTATGAAGTAGGATTTACCGGATCCAGTAGTACCAACAATCGCTATGTGAGGATTTATTAATCTTTGAAAAGTCCAATGGAAAGGAACGTTGAAAATCTCAGTCCTACCTATGTAAATTGAATTTGTTGGATCAGCCATTAAATATTCAGCTGGTGGCTCTGGAGGACTAACTATTAAATTTCTCTTTGCTATAGTTGTATTTGCAACATCATATATTTGCAACTCCCCCATTCATCCCATCTCATTCTTCAATTAATTTTTCAACTTCTTTCGTTGTAGGAGGTATCATTGCTTCCATTTCATAGCACTTTTTCATATCTTCTCCGTATAAATATGTTACCTCAACATTTAATGCGTTTGCAAGTAATGTCTTTATCTCAGCTGCTTGGTTTTTTGCAACTGCAACCGCTGCCTCTTTCGTAACACCAACTCCTGTTGTCATCGCATATGCAATTAATCCAAGTGGTCTTTCACCACTTGAAATCCTTGCAAGTTGCGTCTCGTACATTGCAATTTCCTTTTCCAGTTTATCTATAGTTATTGGATCTGGTTCCGCCTTTTCTCTTTCCCTTTGTAGCTTCTGTTGTGCCACGTATTTTTTCGTTTCTATATCTTCCTTGTATTTTCCAATTTCTCTCGCGAATAAAACCGTTCCAATTTTAACTGGGAATTTTATTTGTGCGATCGCGCGTTCGAAGGAATCGATGTATACCATGTTTTCTTCCGCGCTCCTTTCGGTTACGCTTTTGTACATTTTTATATGTAAAAATACACTTGCGTAATATTGGTTTCCAACTTTTTTTACTATCGCGTCTTGGGCTGGTGTTACTTCGTATCCTGCATCATGAACTTCAACTACGTTTGCACGCTTAGTAATCATAGGAATTATTAAATATCCGTATTTCCAAATTAAAAGCGAAATTGGCATACAAATTGCAGAAATTATTAGTGCGACTGCTTTAAAAGGTAAAATTGGCTGCGCAAAACCAACCGCAAAAATCACGAAACCAAGTCCCAAAACACCGAGAGCAACATGCTTCGTTGATATTTGTTCAACTGCCATAAAATATAATAAGATTTTTAATTTTTATCCTGTTGTTAGGTTCTTTCGCAGAAATATTCTATTCCTACTTCCGCAAATGCAGCTTCCCCAAGGAGCATTTGTATTACTGGCTTTGCAATTAGCCAAATTATTAATGCAACTATTCCTCCTACAACCATGTTCATTGCCCAACTAGTTGCCCTACTCCTCATTTCAGCTCCAAAAACTTGTCCAACAGCATAAGCAATCGCAGCTAACGCAAAAAGTGCAACCACGACTATCGGTAAAAGATCCTTCAAAGTAATGCACAAATTATTCAGCCCAACAATTAGCCTTTCCTCCAAGGAACTCATTTGCGCAAAAAAAACCGCAAACAAAAAAACCAAAAAAATCAATTTTTTCATGATTTAAAAAAGAAAAAAATTTTAAAATATTTATCATCTGGGGCAGAGAGTAGTTATATCTGGCGCATTTGGCAATAATGCTTTTATTATTTCCTTTGAAACGATCACAATCAAAATCCCTATTATCGCGCCAGTTAACATACTCATACTCCAGGCTTGAGCCCTAGCCCTCATTTCCGCCCCAAAAAACTGCCCAGCTGCATAGGCAGCCCCCGCCATCGCAAAAAGCGCAAACGCAAAAACCGGCAGAATAGAATCTACAGTCTTATAAACAGTGCATAGTGCAGACTGAAGTTGCGTGGTTGCTCCATTCGCAAAAGACAAAGAAACAAAAACCAATAAAAAAATCAATTTTTTGTGGCTACGCATAGAAAGATAAATTTGTAAAAAGAATTTAAAAACCTTTTGATGAATGATAAATGTTAATGAGAAAGGCTCTTTATGTCGTTTGATGCTGCAATCAAGCACAAGCAGTAATAGAAGTAGCCAACATTGTCGTGATTATTGCTGGTCCAACCAT
>JAWCDI010000183.1:0-2910 GCA_044343505.1 Candidatus Aenigmatarchaeota archaeon
AAATTTATTGTGTGGATACAGGAATAGTTAATGCTGTTTCTTTCAGAACTTCTGAAAATTTTGGCAAACTGATGGAGAATTTGGTTGGGGTTGAACTGGTTAGGAGAAAAAACTATTGGTATAAAAACTTGGAAATTTTCTACTGGAAAGACTATCAGCAGAATGAAGTTGATTTTGTTCTAAAAGAGGGATTAAAAGTTAAACAGTTAATTCAAGTTACGTATGCTTCTAGTAAGGATGAGGTTGAGAAGAGGGAAATTAAGTCTTTGGTTAAAGCTTCCGATCTACTTAAATGTAAAGATTTGTTGGTAATAAGTTGGGATTACGAAGGTCAACAAAAGATAAAAAACAAGAAAATTGTTTTTAAGCCTTTGTGGAAATGGCTATTGATTGATTTTTTTAATGTTTAAGAATAAATAAACAGTAAGGTCCTTGATGAAAAAATTCTTCTGGAAAGCCTATATATTTAGACTTAACGATAGAATAACCTACATCTTTAAATATCTTTTTCCATTCTTCGAATGTTCTGAAAGCATAAGGCATTGGAATTTTTCTCTTTAATATTAGAACATTAGAAATCCAATCCATTACCATCAAATAAGTTAGCTTTTGGTATAAAGTTAATTCTTTAAACTTCTTGTAAATGAGGTTATTTATCATAGGTTTTATAATTTGCGAGAAAGTGTACTCAAATATAATGATTTTTCCGTTAGGTTTTAATTTATTCTTTACATGTTTCAAAAGCTTTAGTTGAATTTCAGGTTTTACATGGTGAAGCAGATCTATCATAAGAATTACATCTATTGAATGATTAGGAATAGGTATTACAGTTTCGGACGGTTGTTGGATGAATTTTATTTTTTCGCTCTTTCTCCTTTTGGTATAAAAATTTAATCGAATGTCACTTCCTATATATTTTTTTATTCTTCGATTTGTAAGTATTACAAAACCTATGTCACCTTTTCCGCAACCTACGTCTAAAATTGTAGAATTTTTCGGTATTTCGTTTTTAATATATTTCCAAATAGTTCTATGTCTTATGCGATTTTTTTCATATTTTTTTCTAGCGTTCCTGAAGAGATTATGTTTGACAATTTTACCAATAGAATGGAAAATGTAAGATAAATTTTTATGTTCGAGTACTTTTATAATTTGAATAACTATTTTTTTCGGGACTTTATGATTTGAGTACCCTTTAATAATGCACTCTTTAACAAACTCGCATAGCTTTTTATCATTGCTTAACGGATTGATTATCATTTTTCTCTCCTTTCAGATTATCCTCTGTTAATTAATTTTTTGGTAAATTCCCACTTTTCTAAGTTCTCTAGAAAAAAATCTAAAACTACTTCTGAGGTAAGGAAATATTTTTATCTTTTTTTTAATTCTTTTTATGTAGGATCGATCTGTATAAAATTTTTCAAGAGCTTTATCACGAGTAGTTATCCATTCATTTTCTCTTTCAATATGATGTAAAAATACAGGCACATCTCCGGTAAATCTTTTCCATTCTCTTGTTATAGAGTCTTTGTATTTTTCATAGAAAGGGGTGCCTATAAAAGGTGTTAGAAATCCTAATCTCAATTGATCTATTGGGAATTCTAAAGCAGCGTAGACAGTTTCTATAATTTCTTTTGGTTCGCTATCTGGAAAACCTATCATTAAATATGCTCTGGTTATAATACCCTTTTCATTTGCTATTTCTAGCGCTTCTTTAACCTTTTCTAGATTTTGAAAATTTTTTATTTGTGTTAAATTTTCTGGATTTAATGTTTCAACACCGAATCCTAGTCTTGTAAACCCTGCTTTTTTAAGTAAATCACATAGCTCTTCATCTAGTTCTTGATTTACATATGCGAAACTGTTTATTTTTAAACCTGATTCAATGATTGCTGAGGTCAATTCTATGGCTTTCTCTTTTTCGTTATTTAATGCTAAGTCTGTCCAGTATAATAAGTTTGTTTGAAATCGTTGTTGAAGGTATTTTATTTCCTTTATAACATGATCCACTGGTCTATAAGAAATTCTTGAAGAAGGCCAAATTAAAGAAGAGGCGCAAAAAGGACATTTAAATTGACACCCACGTCCATAAGTTATCATAGCTGGTGATATCTGTTTATCAGGAGGTGGATAAGCTAATGGATACATTCTTGCACGCATAAGATATTTTTTAATTCGAAGGGGATAGGGAAAATTAGACATACTTATGTTTTGTTGTGGTAAAATTTTTTCAGAAGGCAAGTGACCATTGATAATTTCTTCAATAAGAGTGGAAAGTGGTGCTTCGCCCTCTCCTTTCGCTACAAAATCGACTTGGGGATATTTACTTATTTCTTCGGGGTCACCTGAAGCATGATAACCACCCACAATTGTAATTATTTTTCTTCTATTTTTTACATCTTCTAGAAAATTAAGGGTTTCATTAAACATATAAGTGTATAAAGAGATGCCTAGAAGAGTTGTCTCGTATTTTTCGAGTTTAAAATCTTTAAGGAGATGAGTTTTTATATACGTTAAATCTCCTTGTAATATTTCCACATTTAAGAAGGGATATAATTTCTTGATATAAGAACCTAAACATTCTAACGCGTACGGTTCCCAAATACCAGACGGTATCCTACTACCAAAACTATTAGGATTGGGAGTTAGTGTTATGGTATGAGAAAAAGAACTAGCAGTGAGGGGTTCTATTAAATATAGTTTAATTTTTTTAGCGATGTAATAATCTTTAAGTTTCTTTCTCATTTCAGTCTTCATTTTAAGAGAAGAAATTTATCTTTAAATAATTAATTGAAATTAAGGTAAAAACATGCTTGACATTAAATTGATAAGAGAGAAGCCAGAGTTTGTAAGGAAAAATTTGGAAAAGAGGCAAGACCCGGAAAAATTGAAAATGTTCGAAAGGCTTTT
>JAWCDI010000184.1:0-2902 GCA_044343505.1 Candidatus Aenigmatarchaeota archaeon
AATACTACATAGAAAGAGATTTCATGGGATTAGGAAAAATAGATCCCTTGATGAAAGACGATCAAATAGAAGATATAAGTTGTGATGGTGTGAACATACCAGTTTTCATATTCCACAGGAACCCTTCCCTAGGGTCTTTGATGACTAATATCGTTTTTGAAGATGCTGAAGAGCTCGATTCTTTTGTCATAAGACTTGCTCAGTTATGTGGGAAGTCGATATCCATAACAAACCCTCTACTTTCAGGTTCATTACCTGATGGAAGTAGAGTTCAAGCGACTCTTGCTACTGACATAGCCAGAAGGGGGAGCAATTTCACGATAAGGAAATTTACAGAAAAACCACTTACACCGATACACTTACTTGGTTATGGAACTTTAGACATAAAGAGCTTAGCCTACTTATGGTTTGTTATAGATATGGGAAGAAGTGTTATAGTTTCAGGAGGTACAGCTTCAGGTAAAACAACTTTATTGAATGTACTTTCACTTTTCATAAGACCTGAAGAAAAAGTAGTATCCATAGAAGATACACCAGAACTCAAACTACCACACCCACACTGGGTTCCACATGTAGCTAGAACAGCTATAGGAACAGAATTCGGTAGAAAACCAGGTGAAGTTGATCTATTCGATTTGTTGAAAGAAAGTTTAAGACAAAGACCAGATTACATAATAGTTGGTGAAGTTAGGGGTAAAGAAGCATACGTTTTATTCCAGGAAATGGCAACAGGACACCCAAGCCTTGCAACTATACACGCTGAAAACGTATCAAAACTTTTGGACAGACTCACAACACCACCGATAAACTTACCACCAAGTCTTGTTGGTGCCGCTGATGTAATAATTTTCATGCTCCTCACAAGATATAGGAATAAACAAGTTAGAAGGGTGACAGAGATCCTGGAAGTTGTTGGTGTGGATGAAAAAACTAAAAGTCCGATATTCAACAGGGTTTTCAAATGGAATCCGATTAACGATACATTTGAGATTTGTGGGAAGAGTTATATACTGAAGAAGATTTCAGAACTGAGTGGTTTGAGCGAAAGGGATATAAAAGAGGAGATTGAAAGAAGGATGCTCATCCTGGATTGGTTACAGAAGAATGAAATTTTAGGGTATGAGGATTTTTGTAACGTGATAAACGCTTATTACAAAAATCCGTCAAAAGTTCTGGCAGCAATCAAGGGAGGTACTTGATGGGTTTCTTTAAAATTTCTTTTAAATTTTTTTATCCTATAGCAGATTTATTACTCCCATATTTTTCGGAATTGAAATCTGATTTGAAAAAGGCTGGGATAAAACTTTCGACCCATGAATTCATAGCCAAAGGAATTTTTTTAAATATTTTAATATTCGTGATAGGTTTGCCTGTACTTTCGGTCATTTTGGCTTTTTTCTTGAAGAGTTTTTTGTTCGGTTTTTTATCTTCGATAACAACTTGTTTATTCATCCTCTCAGTTTTTTTCATAATTTATATGAATTATCCAAAGCTTGTGATGAATCAGAAAGCGAAAAGAATAGATGAAAAAATATTTTTTGCTACGATTCATCTCTCGACGATAACCAGTTCAAAAATTCCACTTAACAAAGTTTTCGAAATTTTTTCAAAGTTCACTGGTTATGGTGAATTGACAGAAGAGATTTCAAAAATAGACAACGATATAAGAATTTTCGGACTAGATGTGAACACAGCTTTAGAGAGGGCAGTGGAAAGATCACCATCTAAGAAATTGAAAGAATTGCTATGGGGTATTCTTTCAACTAGTATAAGCGGGGGAGATGTTGAAGTTTACTTGAAAGAAAAAGCAAGGAACTTTATGTCAGAATACAGAACAAAACTAAAAGATTTTTCACATCAGCTTGGTATTTATCTGGAAATTTACATCACCGCTGTTGTTTTAGGTGCTATTTTCTTCTTGATTTTGACTTCGATAGTTTCTGGGATAACAGGAGTGTCTCAACAATTGTTATCACTTCAGTTCTTCATAATATTCATCTTCCTGCCTTTAATCTCTGGAATTTTCACTTACATGATAAAAACAGCTACTCCTGGAGGGGATTGATTGAAAATAAAATTAACCACAGAGCAAAAAATAATCTTGATAGCGATTTCGATAACAAGTTTTTTGATAATAATTGGTTTGTTGAATGAAGATGAAAAAACAAGGATAGGAGTCATATCCAATGCACTCATCCTTTTCGCTTTCATGCTAATATTGCCGCTTGTTATACTTAGATATCAAAGGGAGAGAGCCATAAAGGAAATGGAAGAGACCATGCCAGCTTTTCTGAGAGATTTGGTGGAATCTATAAATGCCGGTGTTCCTTTCCATCAAGCCATAGTTGCTGCGAGTAAAGTGGAATATGGTGAGCTTTCAAAAGAAATAAAGAAGATGGCAAATCAGATTTCTTGGGGAATGCCAGTTAACAAAGTTCTGGATCAATTTACAGAAAGGGTTAAGTCTAGTAAAAAACTTTACTTATCCATTAAAATTTTGAAGGAGACTTATTACACAGGAGGAGATGTTGTTTCGACACTTGCTTCTATCGCTGATAGTTTAACACAACTGAATGAAATAGATAAAGAGAGAAAAAGTATTCTAAACCAGTACGTTGTTTTAATTTATGGTATAGCTTTCATATTCCTTGCAATTCTAGTTGGAATAAACAGATTGTTACTCCCAATATTTCGCACTTCAGAGAGCCTTGGAGAGTTCTCAGTTTTTGTAAGTCCATGTGAGAATAACCCAAGTTTAATATGTGATATTTTTTCCATCCCAGCGATTTACATCTTTGGCTTGGAAAAAGTGGGAAGTATAGCAAGTTACTACATTTCTCTATTTTTTTACATGAGTACAATAATAGCCATATCGTGTGGTATCGTTGTGGGCGAAGTAACA
>JAWCDI010000185.1:0-2896 GCA_044343505.1 Candidatus Aenigmatarchaeota archaeon
CAATAAGTGTGAAAGCATGAGAAGAAAAGGGCTTTTATTAGAAAGTGGTTTACTTTTGTTAGGCAGTACTGTAATTACTATGATGTTATTTGTATTGTGGCTGTTGAATTTCAAAATTCATATATACCAAAGAATTATAGAGGAATTCCACCACAATAGAGTCCAAGAAATTCCTTTAGCAATAATTTCATCAGATTACCAAAAAGAAGCTTTTGTTGAAAAAATAAACAAAGCTTATTATGGGTTTTATTCTGAAGATGAAATAGATGAATTTAAAAAGGTTGTAAAAGATATCACTATTGCACAAGTTGGAGAGGCTTATACATGGGAAATTTCAATTGAAAAATACTCATTTAGTAAAACAGGATGTGATGTCATAGTGTGGCCTGAATATAACCTTATATGTTATAAATGCTCTGATGAATGCCCTGTTGAAATAGAATATTGCGTCGATCCTTCTCTTCCTTATGAATTAACTCTAGCAGATTGTCTTGGCAGCTTAACAATTAACATTACCTTTTTCAACGAAACCTTTCCATTCCCCTTAACTTTTAATGGTAGTAGCAAATTTGTAACTGAAATGAGGTTTAATGCTTATGCTTAGCAAAAAAGGTATAGGAGCTGGGATGGTAGTAGTGTTAATAATATTGGGTTTACTCTTTATTTTTGAACTTGTAATTTTTTCCCAGCATTATTATCATGGCAAGCAACAACTAAGAGCTTTAGGGGAAGCTCAGCTTTTATCAGAATCAAGCAAGCTAGAAACTTGGGTAAGAAGCTTTCAAAAAGCTTCTGAATTAAGCTTAATAGAATCTATAATCGATACAAGCTCAGCTTTGCTACCTTATGAATTCGAGCAAGATTATTCACCATCTAACTTACCTTACTGGCAAATTTATGATAATCTAATAGAAATTTGCGCTGAAAGAACTTGTCCCGAGGAAATTTTCAGAAATTATTTAAAACAAAAAATTTCTTTGCTTTCCTTAAACTACCTAAGCAATTACAAGAAAGGTTTTGAATCACTTTCAAATTCCTATTATAAAATTTCCTTTTATGGAGAATTGGAGCCAAGAATAGAAATAAGCGATGAAAACATTTACTTTGAAAACAAAAATCTTTTAAGTTTCAGCAGGAATTTTACCGATTTTGAAGGTAATAAAATCAATATTAGTAGACAAACTTTTCTTTCAAATTATTTTTACGCAAAACTTGGAAAAATTGTTAAAAAGGCAATTGAGATTTTGGAAAATAATTACATAGGGAAATGCTTAGCAAACGATTCCTCTCTTCCAATCTGCTACCATAACAAGCTCGATAGTGAAAGTGCTAAAAAGGCTTTAAAAAATTTTGAAAAAGTTTTTGAAGAAAGTGATATAGAAGTTTCCTTTGATTTGGATAAGTTTGGAACAAATGGAAATAAATTTTTTGGTATAGTTAATGTTTCTATACTAGATAATACAAGCTCTTTTGTAGCATATGATTTCTTAAACGATTCGATGAAACTAGATTTTATTGGACTTAAATTTGCTGTAAAAGTTGGTGATTGGATTAATAATTTTTACCAAACAAAAGCTCAGCATTTAAATTTGTTTAAAAAATGTTCTGACCATTTAGGAATTCTTGGCAAGAAAAATGATATATGCAATTATTTTCCTAAAGCTTCGAGTTATGCTATAGATCAGGATTGGAGTGGCATAGCTGATAATGGAGATCCTTATCTCTTTGGTGTTTGCATAGATAATACAGGAGAATATATGGATTTGTGTGTTGGAAATGTACTTTACGAATATTATCCTTCCAACAACCTTTGCTATTTTAAAAAGTTTTATTGCGAAGAATGTAATGAGGGAAAGTGTAAATCAAGCTTTTGTTTTGATAGCGATGGATTAAACCCCTTCATTAAGGGGTACGTGCAATATGATTCAACACAAAAATATGATTTTTGTGTTGATAATAAGAATGTGGGGGAATACTATTGCGATTCTACTGAAGCTAAATTTGAAATTTTAAATTGTAAAGATGATTGTTATTGCAGCGATGGAGCATGCTCTTTTCCTGAGACATGCAAGCAACTTAATGCAACAATTATGAATGCTTTTGGTTCGAGATGTGGCGATGTAAAATATAACCCAATAGCGGATTTAAATAAGGATGGAGTAGTTGATATAAAAGATGTTGTAAACTTTAGCCAAAATATTTGTAATTCAACTTTTTGCTTTGATGCTCTTTCAAACACTTATAATCCTTGTGTTTGTAATAAAAATGGAATTTGTGAAGTAGGGGAAAATTGCGCAAACTGTTATGAAGATTGTCCTTGTCAATAAGGAGAATATGCACTCTATCGAAGCTGGTGTATGCTTCTTCCACAACATATGTCTAGTTTAATAAAAATATTTAATTCGTAAGTCTTAAATGCATAATTATTTATTGTGAATTAATAAACCATCTTTTCCAAAATAATTTTGAGTTTCAGTTTGGATATTATAAATTCTTCCTACAAAATTCATTTTTATGTTCGAAATTTCATCTACTCTTTTAAATTCTTTATAATTGTCTAAGTAAACCATATGATTTCCCGTAAACCAATATCCTTTGTAAAAGTATACTTCGAATTCTCCTTCGTGGAAAGATTTTTCCAATATTTTTGTTTTAACTTTTTTGTTATCTTTGTAGCCTATTACATAATCTCCTTCTTTCAATTCTTGAATTTTTTTAAATCCTTCAGGAGTTAATATTAAACTGTCTTCTATTAAACAACCTCCTCTAGGTTCGCCAGTTCCTCCTTCTTCAGATGTACCTTCGCTAGAAGTTTCTGTAGTTTTTTTGTAAAATTCACAATAATCTTTATCTATCCAAACCTGCCCAGTCTGATTTTTCTCATAAGTATAGTTTG
>JAWCDI010000186.1:0-2872 GCA_044343505.1 Candidatus Aenigmatarchaeota archaeon
AGCGTACTTTGATGCATCCTCTTGGGGACATAGTCCAGAACTTATTAACCGCACAAGCCTTTCATCAATTTTTAGCCTAGACATTAATCAGCTACCCGAATCAATTAATAAAACAAAACAAAATATTTAAATATGTTCTCAGACGCCTTTTCTACCCGATTTAATAGTTCATCTTCTCAATTTGAACCTTGTTCTCCACACTTTTGCTGTTAGTCGCTGCTAAGCGCAAATATAGCCACTCTTTTAGACGTTACTAACAGAAGAGAAATTTACTTTACCAAAAATCTTCAAAAGGAGAAAAAGCTATAATATAAAAACGAGTAGTCCAACAATGCCTGCCTAAAAGGCTTGCATATATGATCGAAGTCTGTGTTTTTCTCAATGCAGCCCAGTATTACTAGTCTGTTGTGAAGTGCATAATATCGATGGTTTACTGTCAAAACTGTAATTGTTCACTTAAAGACTTGAGTAATTTTTCCTTGTTTTTTAGTTCTTCTTCCCCTACTTCTGCTATGTAGATATGGCCTTGTGTTCTTATGGATTTAAGTGATGGATATTTCGCTTCAAGGTCCTTTAAAACAGTGTATACAATGTTTTCCGCATCTTCTTTAGACCAACAGTTCCTAGACGTTTTCACGCAAACAATACAAATGTTCAATAGATTTGGAATTTTTGCCATTAGGTATATGTCCGCAATAGCTTCGCCCTCAGATTCAGTATGCCAAACTTCATAAACATCTATTCGTCTTTGCCTTTTGGTCTCAACCCATAGGTCGGGGTAGTAGTCAATGGTATATGCGTCAAAAGGGAGCTTGATTGGTTCTCGTTTGTCAAGGTATGGAAATATTCTGTTTGGGTTATAATGCTCATATTTTTCGGCCAATTCCTTTAATGCCTTTACCACATCATCATGCTTACTCATTTTCTCCACACTTAATTCGTTCTAACTAAATTTATGATTTTCTTTCTACTTCAATACATGTGCAGAGATGCGGAAACTACTTTCGCAAATCCCCCTTTTCGTTTGCTCTTTACATAAAAGAAAATATTATACGCATATGCTGAGTAGGAAATAAGGTGTTAACTGACACGCTTACTTCATGGAGATTTCTCCCGAACCTCCCCTTTTTATTTTCCTAAAGCCATCTTAGTTCCTTCTAAAACTATGTGAGCAATCATTGGAACAATCCAACTTGCGTTCTGTTTCAGCCATTTCCATATCTCTTGGATCTTGCCTAAGTTTGGTTCCTCTTTTTTAAGCTCTTCTTCTAACACTTGTAATTTGTTTTTTATTTCTTCCCTTAACTCTGGTTGTATTTCGGTTTTATTTTGAATAAATTGATACGCTTGATTAAATGCATTGCTTACTTGTTGGCTAAAAGTTACTTCTGAACCAACCGCTTGAACAACTTGTCCATACACGTTTCCGTGGATTTGTTGAATATTAGCTTGAATAAATGGAAACTGTTCTCTGTATCTATCCCTGTTCTCAGCAACATCTATTCCGAAAGCTGTAATTTTTGCAAAACTCCATGGTGCTCCCATACTGTGCATGAGTTTGATGAGCCCCTTTTCTTCAAGGTAAAAGATGTTAAAATTCATGATGTTTTCATCAATTTGCAGAGTATTTTTCATAGTATCTCTATCTACTCCAAGAGATGTCGGATTTTTGAGTGCATCATTGTAAAGCATTTCCAATATTATGCGCCGAATTTGATCATTAGATAATTGAGGCATATTTTCACCGCGCTTAAATCGAGCTCAAGCTTTATCTTTTATAAGCAGAAGCGTGCTTATTTAAAATTATGAAAACCGCGATCTTTGTTGATGGCAAGAAATTCATCGAAACAGAATACAAATCGGAAGATGATTTCCAAAGGGTTGTAAGGGAGAATTTCAAAACTCTTTTTGGAGCTAAAACAATATTTTTTGATATAAGAGGTAGAATTGAATCAAAAGCTTTAGGTGCTACAATTCCAGATGGTTTCCTATTTGATTTCAGGGATGAAGAGAATCCAGAGTTTTATCTAGTTGAGGTTGAACTTAAAGAGCACGAGTTCTATAAGCATATTTTTCCTCAGATAACGCGATTTTTTGCCTTCTTTAAGAATCCAGCAAGCAGAAATGATCTAATTGAAAGGCTTTTTTCCTATATCAAATCCAATCCCGAACTTGAGCAAGAGTTTAAGCAGTATCTTGGCAAAAAAGAGATCTACAAGGCTCTTAAAGATATCATTGATAATAGTCAAAATATTCTGTTGATTTTGGATGGTGGAATGCCAGAGTTAGATGAAGTTTTGAAAACCTACACAGACACTTGGGGTAAAATGGTTAGGGTAGAGATAATGAAGCAGTATGTAAGCGATGATGGAAGAGTGGTTTACACTTTAACTCCAGATTTTCAAGAAGTTCCATTTGCTGAGCCGGTGAGTGCGATTGAGGAAGGAGAAGTTTACACGGAAGCCTATCACCTTGAAGGTGTTGATAAGAGAATCATTTCGGTGTATGAGAAAGTTAAAAATGCAATGTTGAAACTCGATCCGAATATAAAAATTAATCCTCAGAAATACTACATCTCCTTAAGAAAGAACAGAAATTTTGCTTATATCAAGCTTAGAAAAGCGAAAATGCATATTGTTATAATGCTTCCCTATGAAAGTGGAAAGAATCTCATAAGAAAACATAAAGTTACTATGCTATCTCAAGGCATTCAAGATTGGTATGGTGCTCCATGCTTCCAAATAACTTTAGAAAACGAAGAAGACCTCGATGAAGTTATCCACACTCTTGAAGAAGCATACAAACTTATGGGGTGAAGGATATTGAAAGGCAAAACGGAAATAAAACACTCAGAATTTTTAAAGGATCTCAA
>JAWCDI010000019.1:0-10722 GCA_044343505.1 Candidatus Aenigmatarchaeota archaeon
CATCGATTTTTGGAACAAAAGAATTTGCTTTCTTCAAACTTCTATGTGGCTGGAAAAATTTTATGTTTTTTATCGTTGATAATGCTTCATCCACCCTTTTCCTTATTTCCTCGTTGACATCCTTTATTTCTACTTCCATTCTTTACTAAAATAACCTTGAGAACTCAAATATTTAAAACAACGGACGAGATTCGACTTTAAATTCAAACTTTGCTCGCAAAGTTATTTGGAGTAAATACAACTTGGAAATGGTTAATTCAAGGATAATTTTTTAAAGAATACCCAGTTTCACCATATCCACACCTTTAAAAGTATAAAAAAATAAATAAATTTGGTGTTATGCGGAATTTTAAACCTTACGATGCATTGAAGAAACAAGTTGGGAAAGAGATAAAAGTTTACTTGAAAGATGGAAGTTGTTACGAAGGTAAATTGGTAGATGTTTGGAAAAATGAGGATGAGTGGGATATGTTAGTAAGAAATTTTCACAACTTTTACTTGATAAAGGGTAAAGGTATTTGCTTTATCCAACTCTTCGATCAAAATATTTGAGTCTTTTCAAAACATGTGGATAAGGTATAAGTGTTTCGAATTCAATATTTTTAACCAAAGTTTTGTCTATTTCTTCCAACCTTCTCTTGAGAATTGTTATTTTACTCTTATCAACTACATCGATTAAAATTGCTGGATTGCACGGAATATCATGCTCTACACAATTTTCCAAAGCTTTTAATTGTAATTCAAAACCCGAAGGTTGTGCTCCTGTTATTTTTGAAAATTCTCCTTCATCACAACCCTTGATAGAAACCCTGACGTGTAAGTTATCAAATTTCTCCAGTTTTTCCACGAAACCTTCATCCAGCAAAATACCATTCGTTTCAAGGATGAAAGTGAAGTTAGGTGGTATTTTTTCCAGGACCGAAATCAGATGTTCTTTGGATATCGTTGGCTCGTTTCCAGTTATTCTCATCAACTCAAAACCAAACTTTTCGGCTATGTTTAAAAGTCTAGAAACTACTTCTCTACTCGAGAAAAAATCTCCGATTTTACCTTCCCTGGCTAAGTCATTACTCCAACAGTAAACACAACGTAAATTACAACCAACACAATCCGCAGAAGCTATACCACCATAAAATCCAGCGGGCCTGAACCTGTAGTATTTTCTTTGAATTTCTCCACCAATTTTTCTGGTAACTAAACTCTTGATTTTTTCAGAAAGTTGTAAAGCGTCGTACATATATGAAATTTAACCTTTTTAAATCAAACATTCATTAAAGTATGTATAGGTGAGGGAATGAGACATGACATTTTGGCAGATGCTCTCGTAATGATTAAAAACGCGGAAAAAGTGGGAAAAAAAGAATGTGTTATACCAGCTTCTAAACTCGTTAAAGCTGTACTTAAAATTTTACATTCTCACGGTTACATAAATTCTTTCGAGTTCATTGACGATGGGAAAGGTGGAAAATTCAGGGTTGAGTTGAAAGGAAGGATAATAGAGTGTAAAGCTATAAAACCAAGGTTTTCGACAAAAGTCGATGAATTTGAAAAATTTGAGAAAAGATTTTTACCAACTAGAGATTTCGGAATACTCATAATTTCAACTTCAAAAGGAATAATGGACCATAAAAAAGCAAGGGAACTCAAGCTGGGGGGAAAACTTTTAGCTTATTGTTACTAGTGGTTCTTATGTATTGTGTCGAAATAAAAATCCCAGAAGATGTTAAAGTTGAAGTTGATGGGAAAAAAGTTAAAGTTAGTGGAGAAAAGGGAGAGTTGGAAAGAAGTTTTGAAGAAAAGGGAATTTCCATAATAATGGAAAATAAAAAGATTGTGATTTCTGCAGAATCTGATAAGAAGAAGTTCAGGGCTTTGGTTGGTACTATAGCAGCTCATATAAAGAATATGTTCAAGGGTGTGAGTAAAGGATTCACTTATAAACTCAAAGTGGTTTATTCTCATTTTCCGGTCAGCGTTAAAGTTGAGGGTGATAAAGTTTTGATCCAAAATTTTTTGGGGGAAAGGGTTCCAAGAGTTGCGAAGATAGTTGGTAAAACTCAAGTGAAAGTTGAAGGACAAGAAATAACTGTTTCTGGAATAAACGTGGAAGAAGTAGGACAAACTGCGGCAAACATAGAACAAGCTTGTAGAATTATTGGTTACGACAGAAGAAGGTTCATGGATGGAATATACATCGTTGAGAGGGAGTGAAAATGGAAGAAGAATGGGTTCATGATCATGAGTTGGGAA
The DNA here is from genome assembly GCA_044343505.1 of Candidatus Aenigmatarchaeota archaeon. GTDB lineage: Archaea > Aenigmatarchaeota > Aenigmatarchaeia > CG10238-14 > SCSR01 > JAVZGQ01. The sequence continues at coordinate 2,251 of JAWCDI010000019.1, forward strand.
AAATCTTGAAAGAATTGTTAGAAATTAAAGGTGTTTATAGAAATCCACAAAGATTCGTGAAGAAGTTGGAGGAAATGGGTGTGAGAACTCTTTACGATCCACGTAGTCAAATATTAGAATTCACCTTTCCTTTTGAAACTCCATATTTCTTCACAAAAGTTCATTGTGTGATAAGTTTTTATTATGAGGATTGTGATGTTGCTTATGAAAGGCCAATCGCATCGTATGAGAAAAATGAAATAAAAAAGGTTTTAGAAGGTTTGTTTGATGTTTAGGTGGTAAAGTGGTTAATCCGAGGAAAAAACCGGAATTCAAGAGATGGTTGAGTCAATTCTATAAAAGATTGAACGAATCTTGGAGGCGTCCAAGAGGTATGCATTCAAAGATAAGGAAGAGGAAGAAATCAAAGATAAAAATGCCAAACATAGGTTACGGTGCACCTAAAAATCTGAGGTACTTACATCCATCCGGATTAATGGAAGTTTTAGTTTATAATGTGAAAGATTTGGAAAAAATTGATCCTAGCAAGCAAGCTATAAAGATTGCTCACACTGTTGGAAAAAAGAAGAGGCAAGAAATTTTGAAGAAAGCTGAAGAAATGAAGATAAAAGTTTTAAATCCTTGACCGTTTCTCTTTTAAACATTAGTATGATGATTGGAATTAAAGGAGAATATTGAGAAAAAATTGTTAAAGATGGGAAAAAGATGGTGAAAGAATATGGATTATGAGTTTTTTATTCAACAAGCTCTATCCAGCTGGAAAAAAAGGGAAATTTCCCCTAGAAAAAACCTTATTTATACAAATCAACTTTAAATTGTGAGGATCGGTATAACAGATCTACCTTTACACCATGGTCGATGTCCTTCTTGGTTATTCCAAAGGATGAAGGAGCTTGGAAGAGCTGTAGCCGAAATCATAGTTCTTGAATATGGAAGAAATGAGTTCTTGAAGAGAATTTCAAACCCCTTCTTCTTTCAATCTTTTGCTTGTGTGTTGGGCTTTGATTTCCATTCGAGCGGCACAACCACAACTCTCACAGGAGCGTTGAAGGAGGCAAATTTGAAAGAATTTGGGATTGCTGTTCTTGGTGGAAAAGGAAAAGCTAGTAGGAAAACACCAAATGAAATAGAAGGTTTGGCTGAAGAATTTTCTTTTACGAGTAAAAAAATTGAAGAATTGAAAAGAGCGAGCAGGCTTGTGGCAAAGGTTGATAATACTGCTTTACAAGATGGATTTCAACTTTACCATCATGCTTTCGTAGTTACAGAAGAAGGGAAATGGGCTGTGATTCAACAAGGCATGAATCTGGAAAATAAATATGCAAGGCGCTACCATTGGCTTTCTGAAAAAGTTAAGTGTTTTGTTAACGAGCCACATTTAGCAGTTTGTTGCGATGTAAAAACCGAATGTTTGAACATGGTAGCTGAAGAAAGTGAAGAAGCTAGGAAATGCTCTGTTGATTTGATCAATGATAATCCAATACACTTGAAAAAATATCTTGTGCCTAGCAAAGAACAGAAAACAATTCTAAAATACTTGAAAATGCCTGCGAAACATGAAATAGAGCTTGATAATTACAAAGTTTTAGAAAAAGTTTTTGAGCAACAACCAAAGAATTACGAAGAGTTCTTACAAATTAGAGGCGTTGGACCAAAAACAGTTAGAGCTTTAGCTTTGATAAGTCATTTGGTATTCGGTGCAGAAGTTAGTTGGCGTGATCCCGTGAAATATTCTTTTGCACACGGTGGCAAAGATGGCCATCCTTATCCTGTTGATAGAAAAACTTATGACGAATCGATAATGTTGCTTCAAGATGCTATTCAAAAAGCAAAATTGAACAACAGGGAAAAAATAGAAGCGATAAAAAGGTTGAAAGCTTTTTTCGATTTTTAGCCATGTTTTAGAGTACAATCCTTCAAATTTTTTAAAACTTAAAAATAAATGGTTCTAAATAATTAGCATACGTGAAATCATGTCAAACTTACAGAAAAAACTGGCGGCACAGGTGTTAAAAGTTGGGGAGAGTAGAATTTGGTTAGATCCGAGCAAGCAAAAAGATATAGAAGCAGCGATAACGAAAGCTGACGTGAGAAAGTTGATACAGAAAGGATATATTAAAGTTTTACCCGAAAAAATACATAAGCCTAGAGAAAAAAGAAAGAAGAAAAGGGGACCTGGAAGCAAGAAAGGCGCTAAAGGCGCGATTTTACCAGAAAAAAGGAAGTGGATTTCTACTGTGAGAGCTTTAAGGGAAATGTTGAAAGATTTGAGGGATTCTGGTAAAATAGACAGACCAACCTACAGAAGACTTTATAAATTGGTGAAAGGTGGAATGTTCACAAGCAGGTCTCATTTGAAGATTTATTTAGAACAACATGATTTGTTGAAGAAGTGAGTTTTATGAAATTAAACCCACTTTACAAAATGCCTTTCAAGAGAAGAAGGTTGGGGAAGACAAACTACAAGAAGAGGTTGAAGTTGCTTATGTCAAAAAAACCTAGGCTTGTCGTGAGAAGGAGCTTGAAATACATAATCGCACAAATAATAAATTTCTCTGAAGAAGGTGATAAAACATTGGTTTCTGCAACTTCAAAAGAATTGAAGAATTACGGTTGGGTATTCGCTTGTGATAATATTCCTGCAGCTTACTTAACAGGTTTACTTATAGGAAGAAAAGCTCTAAGAAAGGGGATAAATGAAGCGATACTCGATTCCGGTCTTTACTCTTCAACTAGAGGCAACAGGATTTATGCGTGCGTGAAAGGTGCTTTAGATGCAGGCCTTAAAGTTCCTGTTAATGAATCTATGTTTCCTTCTGAAGATAGAATAAAAGGACTTCACATCGCCACTTACCTTCAAAAATTTAAGTCTTTACCTGAGAAATTTGAAGAAATTAAAAGGAAAATAATAGGTGAGTGAATGGCAGAAGAGGAAAAAAAGGGTGAAAAAGTTGAGGAAAATGGGGAGAAGGTTGAAGTAGGTATAGAAGAAGTGAAAGAGATGGAGAAGTTACCTACTGAGGAAGAAGTTCCTATAACTGAAGAAGTGAGTGTAGTTCCGCAACCACTAGAAAAATGGCAACCGCGAACTAGCTTGGGAAAAGAGGTTTTTGAGGGAAAAATAAAGGATATAGAAGAAATATTTAAAACAGGTAGAATAATAAAAGAACCAGAAATCGTGGACAAACTTCTACCAAACTTGAAGACAGAAATAATACTAATAGGAAGAAGGACTGGAAAAGGTGGTGGAGCACAAAGGATTCCTATAAGGATAACAGCAACCATGCATAAATCTGGTAGAAAATTCAGGGCATCTGCTTTTTCTGTTGTTGGGAATGAAGATGGAATAGTAGGTATAGGTAAAGGGAGTGCTTTAGAGCCAAGGGATGCTATAGCTAAATCAGTTCAAAAAGCGAAATTGAACATAATAAAAGTAAAGAGGGGATGTGGTAGTTGGGAATGTGGTTGTGGAGAAGAACATTCCATTCCTTTCAAGACTGAAGGAAAGTGTGGATCTGTTAGAGTTATTCTAATTCCAGCTCCAAAGGGAGTTGGTTTGGTTGCAGACGACGAATCGAAAAAAATATTGAGGTTAGCCGGAATAAAAGATGTTTGGGTTAAGACCTTTGGAAATACTTCCATGAGGATAAACTTGATAACCGCCATATACAATGCTTTGAAGAAGTTATATATCTATGAAAGGTGATGAAGGTGTTTGCAGTCGTGAGGATAAGGGGGGAAGCTGGTCTAAGGAAAGATGTGAAAGATACGTTGAGAATGCTTAGATTGAAAAATCCGAACAATTGTGTCTTAGTTCCAGAAACTGATAGTTTTAAAGGTATGTTGGAAAAATGTAAAGATGTGTGTACTTGGGGAGAAATAGATAAAGATTGTCTAGTTAAACTTTTGAAGAAAAGGTTAAGGTGTGAAGGTGATAAAAGGGTTGATGAAAGATTGCTCGAAGAAATAACAAACTTCAATTCTTTCGAAGATTTTGCCGATGCTCTACTCTCAGGAAAAATTCAACTCAAGGATTTCAAGAAACTTAAGCCAGTTTTCAGGTTAACACCACCGAGCAAAGGGTTCAAGTCTGTTAAAAAGAGTTGGCCTGAAGGAGATTTGGGTTATAGGGGAAAGAATATAAATGAATTGTTGGAGAGGATGATATGATTATTCCTTCAATTTTTAGGAGATGGAAGCATGGTGGTTAGAAAAGAGAAAAAACATAGGAAATTCAGAGGAAGGAGAACTTACCATGGAAGTCACAAAAAAGCTAGAGGAGGTGGTTCAAGAGGGGGGAGAGGAAAAGCTGGATATCACAAACATAAATGGAGTTATGTTGTTAAATACGAGCCGAATCATTTCGGTAAAACTGGTTTTGTCCCTATAAGGAAGAAAAGAATAAAATCGATAAACCTAGAGGAACTGGAAAGAATAGCTGAAGAGAGAAATTTAGAGGAAATAGATTTAAGAGAACTGGGTTTCGATAAACTCTTGGGTAAAGGTAATATTTCCAGACCTTTAACAGTTAAAGCTAGATTTTTTTCAAAAAAAGCTATCGAGAAAATAGAGAAAGTTGGGGGAAAAGTTTTGAAAGTTGATTGAAATGGAAGAAGAGAAGAAGGAAGGTATAGAGAAGAAAATAGCAAGATTCTTACCGAGTATAAAAAGACCAACTTACCAACCAACTTTTAACGATCGTCTCAAATGGACAGGAATAGCACTTTTCCTTTATTTGGCTTTATCTTACATCACTGTTTATGGTGTCGAAAGGACATCTTATGAACAGTTCAGGTTCTTCGAGATAGTTTTGGGGTCAAAGTTTGGAAGTGTGATGACGCTCGGTATAGGGCCTATAGTTACAGCAGGTATAATACTTCAGCTTCTTGTGGGATCTAAGATAATAAATTGGGACACGAAAAAAGAGGAAGATAGGAAGAAATTTCAAACTTGGAACAAATTCCTTGCGATATTGTTTTGTTTCATAGAAGCTGCCGGTTTTGTGGTAGCAGGAGCTTTGCCTATAAGAGGAGATATGTTTATGGTTATCCTTGTGATAATTCAGCTTGCGGCAGGAGGTCTCATAGCTCTTTTCTTGGACGAGATAGTGAGCAAATGGGGCTTTGGTTCAGGGATAAGTCTTTTCATAGCTGCAGGCGTCGCGAATCAAATTTTCGTGAGAGTTTTTTCACCTTTGTCCATAGCTTGTATTCCACCAAAAATAGAAACTTGTTTACCTTCTGCAGATTCACCACCATCAGGCCTCATTTGGCAAATTTTCATAAATCTTTTCTCGAATAAAACTACAGAAGCTCTACTTGCGGCTTTACCTTTGATAACTACTGCTGCAATTTTTCTAATAGTGATCTTCGTTCAAGATATAGGCATAGATATCCCTTTGACATTCGCAAGGATGAGAGGTTTTGGAAGAACTTGGACGATAAAGTTGCTTTACACTAGCAACATTCCAGTGATATTGGCCGCAGCTTTGATAGCTAATTTGCAACTCTTGGGAAGAATCGGAATTCATCCTGTGAGTGCTGAGATGAGTTGTGGTTTATTGGCTTGTTATGATAAAGAGAATAACATAGTAGGTGGTGTACTTTATTACTTAACCTCTCCTACAAAATTTTTAAGTGATTTGGTCTTGGGAAGAATGGAAATCAACGAGGCAATAAGGGCTGTAACTTATTTGATTTTCTTGAGCATTACTGCAATGATATTTTCAGTTTTTTGGGTCTCAACTTCTGGCATGGATGCTGCTTCTGTAGCTGAACAATTGGAAAGTATAGGAATGCAAATTCCTGGGTATAGGAGTGATAAGAAGAGTATGGAAGCCGTGTTGAACAAGTACATACCATACTTAGCAGTGTTAGGTGGTATTACAGTAGGTGCTCTTGCAGCTATAGCAGACTTCTTGGGAGCTATAGGAAGCGGTACAGGTATACTTTTAACTGTTATGATAATTTATAATTATTACGAACTGTTGTCTTCACAAAATCTTGAAAGTGCACATCCAATAGTGAGAAAGATATTGGGTGAATGAAATGGAAATTTGGATGAAAATTTTAGATTTAATTTTCTGGCCGTTAACGCTTTTACCGCCGATCGTATCTATTTTTCTCTTGGCTTCGATAATAGTTGTTTTAGTGGTTTTGATAAATAGGATATTCATCAACAAGAATTTAGTTAAAGAAGTGAGGGAAAAGATGAACGTACTTAGGGAAGAATTTTTAGAGTTGCAGAAAAAAGGGGATATGGAAAAAGCTAAGAAAGTTTTGGATGAAATAACGAAACAAAATTTAAATTACATGAAACATAGCTTAAAAGCTATATTGGTATCTATGGTAGCCATAGGCCTTATAGTTCCTTGGATTCAACACACTTACAAAGATGTAACAGTTGCTAGGCTTCCTTTCGTTCTACCTTACGTTGGCTCGAAGTTGAACTGGTTCCTTTGGTACTTAATAGTTTCTTTTGCTATAAGTTGGATTATAACTAGGTTGGTTGGAGATCATGGCTAACGTCGTGAGAAAAAAAGTCAGAACACCTTCTGGAAGGATTGTTTTGAGGAAAGAATGGAAGAAGCCAAAGGCAGCTAAATGTGCTGTTTGTGGTAAGCCGTTGCAGGGTGTTCCGCGATTGAGGAAAGGTGAGTTGAGAAAATTATCGAAAAGTGAGAGAAGGCCTGAAAGGCCGTATGGTGGCTATCTTTGTGCGGAATGTATGAGGGAAGTGTTCAAAGAGAAAGCGAGAAAGCTTTCACAAAATCAAACTGATAACACCGAGTAACATTGGGATTGGAAGTCCTGGTAAAGGAATTCTTTTCTTCCTAAGGATGAAAAGTGTTGTCAATACTCCTAGGTTTGTTGCTAAAAGCGTTACGAGCATCCTTTCAATACCGTAAACCATGAAAGCAACAGATGGTAACATCGAATAAAAAATTATATCACCAAGGCCAACTTTTATGAAACCAAAATCAACTATCAAAAAAGGTAAGAAATCCAACTTGACTTTAACAGCTTTCCCTACCTTTTTCGGCTTTCCTATGATCTTTTTAAGTGGGCCTGCAAAAACTGCGTAAATATCATAAACAGCGAGTAAAATTGGGAATATTAATACTGTTGGTGGTCTTAAAATGGTTGAAAAATAGGCAGCAACTTCCGAAGCTATAATCAACGAGAAAAATTTGGAAAGGAATCGAAATTTTTTAGAATATGCTGAAAGCAGGATTAAGATCGATAAGGAAGTGGAGAAAAGGATTGGTAATGTAGAATCTGGAAAAATTGTGGATAAAAGGATAGAATTTATGGAAAAAACCGAACCAAGCAAAAAACCAACAACGATAGCTTTTATCAAGTTAAGTTTCTTAAGTTTAACCAGAAAAAGGATGAAAAGGCTGAATAAGAATATTACGGCGAGAAGTGGTAGAGAATTCGCCACAGCCCCTTCGATCGTTCTACCGAAAGGTTCATAAACTTCTTCAGCTATGGGTGAAACGTAGAACTTTGGTGTTATCAACAGAGTTAGGAATTGGGCTAAGAGTGTGAAAATAAACACTCTTTTAACGGCTGACCAAAAAACCTTCTCCATCAAACTTACCTAAGCTTTCACTCTTTTCTCAGCTATTTCTCCGAATACTGGCAACTTAAACCATTCATTTCTGTAGGCTTTTATCATGCAAACAATCCAAAGCACTATCGTTACCAAGCCGATGATTCCTGACAAAACAAACCCAAATAACGGTATCATCCCTAACACAATACCAGCCACTTGCAAAGTTAGGAAAGTTATTGCTGATTGCAATGCGTGGAATTTCACAAACTTACTTCTCTTTTCTATCAAGTAGAAAATTATACCTGTTAGCCATGTTAGCAAGTAGGCCAATAGAGCTTCTACGTTCTCTTTCAACCCTAAAGACGTTTTTTCTTCTTTTCTAGGCATTTTTATATTTTTGTGGACAAGCTTTATAAGCTTTAACTCAATATACTTTAAAGAATATGGGATCTTTAGAAGTGGGAAGAGTAGTGATGAAGATTTCTGGAAGGGAAGCAGGAAGGTATGCTGTAGTGGTCAAAGGACCTGGAAAAGAAAAGAGCGAAAAGAGTTTTGTGATCATAACAGGCCCAAAATTACTAACAGGTGTTAAGAGAAGGAAATGTAACGTTCAACACGTAGAACCATTACCCTATCTCCTTGATATAAAAGAAGATGCTTCAGATGAAGAAGTGATAGAGGCTCTCAAGAAATCAGGCCTAGTGGAAAAGCTTGGATTGAAATTACCGTCCGCTGCTCAGTTGAAAGCGGAAAAGACGAAAGTCGAGAAAAAAGAAGGAGAAAAAGTAGAAAAGAAAGGTAAGAAAGAGAAAAAAGAAAAATAAATTATGTGGCTTATTAAGAGTGAAGAAGAGACAGATCCAGAATACGGGAAAAGACCTGAAGAGAGGAGTTTGGAAGAACTGATCAAATCTT
>JAWCDI010000187.1:0-2856 GCA_044343505.1 Candidatus Aenigmatarchaeota archaeon
TCACGGTTCTAAAAATGTTTCTATCGAATTCTGCTGGTCTTCTTATCCAGAGATCTTTTCTATCATAAGTTCTTATTTTTAGTATTTCAAAACCATTAAGAGACAGAATTTTTCTTATGCTTTTTTCAGACCAAAAGAATGGATGTTGTAGAGAGAAATGTCTGCTTTTTACAGGAATTTTGAGTATGTACCTTAAGATATCATATATATTCTTGAATTGGTTTGGAACTTCCATAACAAGAATTCCTCCTGAATTCAGAAGTGATTTTACTTTATCTAAAGCTCCTTTAGGGTTAGTAAAATGTTCAAATACATGATTCATATGAACTACATCAAATTTTATTTTTGGTTGAAAATCAAAGAGTGTTGAACATATAGCATCTAGTTTATGTTTTTCTTTTACTGCTGATACCGCATGTTCTGATATGTCTATACCTACTGCATTCAATCCAATTTCTTTTGCACATTTTAGAAAAAGTCCATATCCGCAACCAACATCAAGTATGTTTATTTGGTCTTTATGTAGGAGTTTCATAATTTTTCTAATTCTCCTTTTAAAATAGATTTCATCGAAGATTGATGATAACTTTCTATCAAAATGTGAAACTCCTTTAACATAAAGTTCTTCAAAATAATCTTGAGAATAAAAATTTTCGTATTCATTATCATCCATAAATGGATAAAGCCATCTGAGATCGCAATCTTTACATACAAGAATTTTCTCTTTTTCAAGATTCAGAATATATTTAGCGAGCTTATCTTCGTTTTTAGACTCTTTTCCACAAATTATACATTTTTCAAGATATATCATAAGATGAAAATAGGAATTATAAGGTAGATTTTAGGTTTTGTGGAAATTCTTTTTTATGTGAATCTTTTGTAATTTATCATTTCTTTGTGTGAATTATGAGAAAGGTATTTCATCGTTTTCATATGATTAGGGACATAAGCAAGGACACTTTGATTTATGGATTAAGCGATGCTCTTCCAAGATTAATACAGTTTATGCTTTTACCACTATATACAAGGATATTTACTCCTTCTGAATATGGCATTTTAGAAATTCTGATATTATTCAGTAATTTACTTTTGATAATATTTGATCTTGGGCTTGTATTTGCACAAAATTTCTATTTTTATCAAATCGGTGATCAAACGAAGGTAGTTTCAACAATATTTTTGTTAAGAATTTTATGGGGGTTTTTTCTTTTGCTTATCTTATCTATACTTTCTCCAATCTTAAATACTGTAATTTTCGGGGGGAATATAGAGAATTTTTTGCTATTTATTCTTTTTTTAAACGTGCTATATTCGACGATTATGAATCAGATCATAGAGATATTCCGTTTGAATTTCAAGCCTCTTTCATTTTTTTACCTATGGATTTTCTTCACACTTTTTTCAGTTTCGCTAATATTGATTTTCATAATTGCGTTCAGAATGGGACTTTTGGGCTTTTTGCTCGGATATCTTGTCGGAGCAATATTTGGTTCATCGATCTCAGTGTGGAAGAACAGAAAGTATATAAAATTACATTTTGATAAAGATTTGGCGAAAGAATTTTTAAGATTTTCTATACCGTTACTCCCAGGCAATTTGGGGATCTTTCTTGTAACAGTTATTGATAGATTTCTATTAGCAAAACTCTCAAATTTCAGTGAGGTTGGAATATATTCGGTGGGTTTAAAGTTTTCTATGCTTATTTATATTTTTGCTGACGTATTCACAAAGTCATCGAATCCATATATTTTAAGCAAAATAAAAACGGAAGAAGGTCTGGCACTTCTAAGAGATCTATCGGAGATATACACTTTTATTGTGGGGGGTATGTCTGTTATAATCACTATTCTAACTCCTTTTATAATAAAAGTTTTACTACCTGAGGAGTATTTTATCTCGTATAAAGTTGTAGGAATTCTTTGCCTCAGTATGTCTTTTTGGGGATTTAGCAATTTCCCGTCTTTAGGTTTATTCAAGGAGCAGAAAACAAAATTTTATTCATTTAGTATTGTTTTGGGTCTTATGGTAAATGTTCTGATGAACTATATACTTGTGAAAAAATTTGGGGCAGTAGGAGCATCTGTTGCGGTACTGTCGGGAAATGTCTGTTTTGTGATAATGCTTTCTATAATTTCAGAGAAAATATCTAGGATAAAACTTAAATATGGAAGAATTATACCTTCATTTCTCATTTCTTGTATTTTAGTTATGGTTTTTCATATTTTTTGGTCACGGTTTTAGAATTCTTTAGTTTTTCTTGAAATTTCATAAATAATCTAATTGATTGATGTGCGGCAATTGCGTTAGCATCATTTTTGTCAGTATATCATCTGCAATACATTAATATAACTACAGTCGCGAAAGTTTTGGAGAATTAGGTGTATTCTAAATCCCATCTCTTATCCTTTCATTCTTTAATCTTGAAATTCAGATAACATGATATCAAATCTCTTTTTACGTCAGAGATACTGATAATTCATAGTTTCTTAAATTAATACTTATGGAGATTGGATGTATAGTCTTAAATTGGAATAATTACAAAGATACAAGAGAATGTATAAGTTCAATATTATCAAGTGGTGGAAGTGTGAGGAAAAATATAGTTTTAGTTGATAACTTCTCGACAGATTCCTCTTACGAAAAACTTAGGAGTGATTTTGATAAAAAGATACATTTTTTAAGAAATGATAAAAATATGGGATACGCAGGAGGAATTAATGCTGGGATAAGATATATTTTGAAAAACTTTAGCTGTAGATACATAATTGCTTTTAATAACGACCTTATCGTTCATGAAAATTTTTTTGATGATATTACAGATGTAGCCCTTAGGAATGAGATTGATATAATCTCTCC
>JAWCDI010000188.1:0-2855 GCA_044343505.1 Candidatus Aenigmatarchaeota archaeon
ATGATTGCATGGAAAGGGCCAGAAGTACATGGACATTCTCAATGAGCTTTCCCACCATATTAGTTTTTCCCTTTAAATGCATTTGGATTGTTCAAGATGTTTAAAAAAGAAGGGTAGTTGACATAAAAGGTTGATACAAAGTTTTTATGCTTAACTAGTTAAATTTTGAATAATAAGTGGGAATAGGGGAAAAGAGGCAAACTTATGGCGAGCTCAATAGAAGACAAAAAATTCTTCCGATTCACTCTAATTGATGTTGATGGTAAAGAATATGAAGTAAAACCTTCCGAAGAAAGTTTAGAAAAACTACTACCACTCACAAGAGAAGAAATTACTTATAAATTGATGAAACTTTTTATCCAAAATTAATTATTCTCCAAGAAAAGTGGGAAAACACCAAGCCATATTAGAAGTATGAAAAATTTGCAACTAGTTGGATATTGCCCAGAAAGTGATATTTCCCACTACAAATGGTATCCAAACGGTGAGCTTATTAAAGACTTGCTGTTAGATTACGCTTTCTTTAAAATTGCTTTGCCATGGGGAGCGATGAAAATAAGAAATCCATTACTTTACCGAAAAGACCTAGAAGAAATTAGGAATTTGCAAGGCGAATTCCACGAAAGAGGTTATGATATAGAAATAGACGAAAAACCTTTTGTTTTAAGATTTGCAAGCGACACTGGAGCGTTTCCTTTCGTGAAAAGAATGTCGTTTTCCCATAAAAATATGCCTATAAAAATTTATGAAGAAGCGATGTGTTTTAGAAAAGAACAATCTGGCGAAGTTGTTGGGCTTTTCAGATTGAGAAATTTTCTAATGACAGATCATCATGCTTTTTGTATAAACGAAGAGCAAGCGATGGAAGAATATCTCAAGCTTAGTAGGCTATTTTCTTCACTTATGGATTCTCTTCTTGGTCAATATTGGGTTTTTGGGTTTGAGGCAGTTGAAGAATTCTACGAAAAATATAAAGAGAGTATTTTTAAAAGAGTTGTGAAAGAATCGTGTAAGCCTGCATTCATTAAAATAATGAAAGAAATGAAGCACTATTTTGCTTTTAAATCAGAATACCAGTTTGTATCTCCAGGAGGTCAAAATATTCAAATGTCTACAGTTCAGTGGGATGTTAAAAACGGGGAAAGATTCAAAATAGAATATGTTAACGCTGATGGGAAAAAAGTTCCAGTTCCGATCATACTTCACGCATCATCTCTTGGAAGTATAGAAAGAACATTAGCTGCATTACTAGAGAAAGCAGAGTGGGAAAGACTTAAGGGAAAGCTGCCATCTCTACCACTCTGGCTTTCTCCTGAACAAGTAAGGATATTACCAGTCTCTAAAAAATATTTGCCTTACTGCGAAGAAATTGCCAAAAAAATTGAAGAATATAAGATAAGGGTAGGTATAGATGATAGAGACATCACATTGCCTAGAAAAATAGTCGAAAGTAGAAAAGATTGGATCCCGTATGTTGTTGTAGTTGGTGAAAAAGAAGTGAAAACTCAAAAATTATCGGTAACCGTGAGAAGTAAATCAACTGCTAATCAAACTTATACAGAATTGTTGTCAATCGAAGAGTTGACCAAAAAAATTAGAGAAGAAACTTCTGTCTATCCTTTTAGACCACTTTACATATCTAAATATCTTAGTAGAAGACCAATCTTCAGATAATGGGAAAACTTAAGATTTAAAAAATGGAACTCATAAATACCGTATCATACTTACATTAGTTGTGCAATAAAGCTTGTTCCAAAATCTAATGGTTCTCGACGAAACTTGTTCTTATCACTCTCTCAAGTCTTTTGCAAATCTCACTTTTCCAATGTTGAGTCCTTATTGACAATCTTCATTCATTCTAATTTAAGATTTACGAGCAAATAATTGATAATCTGCAAATCTATTAAAGAGCGCCTTCCCTTCTTCAATATACTTTTCAAATGTGATTTCATTTTTAAGAATTCTAGAATTTAGTTCTTCCCACTCTTTTCTATAGAGACGTTGAAGGGTTTCCCTAATTTTTTCCAATGAAAGATCAATAACAGGCCTTAATTTAACACCGTATTCTTTTAATAATTTCTCTTTTGCACCAAAACCATAATCATAGAGCACGATTGCCGATGTAACTTTAACAGGAAAGTTGTTTTCTAAGAAATTAGTAGCATCCATTATTGCGCCTCCTGTCACAGATAAATCATATACAATACATATCTTATCTGAATTCGCTAACTCTCCAGTAATCTTGGATTTGAAATTCCAATGACGAGGTCTATAAATCACAGCTGGTAGATTCGTTTTTTCAACAAGGGAAGAAAGCAATGTAATTGACCCTATAGGTCCAAACTGTTTTTCTATAAAGCATAATTTATTCACACCTTCCTCTTCTATGGAACGCTTAATTTCCTTAGTAAAGGCACGTTTAATCATCTTATTTCTTTGAGGGTTTAAGAGTAAATCATCAAGAGTGAAGAAAATTGGATAGGCATATCCAGCAACATAATATTCGTGATCTCTCAAGCTCAATTCGATTGATATGTGTTTTCTTCTAAATGATAATACCTCTTCTGTTTTAGGTATACGATACTCTTGATCAATAATTTGTCTGTATTCTTTAATTATGTCAATCAATGGTGAAATAACTTCATTGTCTCTCCCACTTTCCTTCAATTCGTGAATTTGAATAAATTTATATCCTATAGTTTTTGCTAAGTGTGTAGAAAAAGGGCGTTTAATTGAGTTTTCTTCAATCACATTATACAAAATATCTACCAAGTTTAGATAGAGGAGATATGCTAATCCAAAATCTTGCACATCTTTTATATTTAATATATTCTGCTTAAGCTCGTCACAAAACT
>JAWCDI010000189.1:0-2840 GCA_044343505.1 Candidatus Aenigmatarchaeota archaeon
CAGATGCTAGGAGGTTTTTCGGTTTGGGACTTCTTAACACCATCAATTAGGCTTAAACTGCGATTCTAACTGCTAGGTCGAGAATCTCCTTCTCAGTAGTCGTTTAGGACATTAAATGATTTCTTATTGAAAATACATTTTTTGATCCTTTTAAATTTTTTAAAGCTTTTATTTTTTGAGAAACTTTTCAAAAATTTTCCTAAACACATGATTTAAGAGGAGAGCGAGACTTTAATGATTGCCAGACCTATTATCCATATTCCTTCTTTCAGCAGTGGCGGATATAAGCAAAAGTGGACTAAAGAAGTACTGATCTTGCTGATACAATCAAATCGATCTTCCAATTCTATTTGTTAGATTTGCAAAGCAGAAAACATAGTTAAAATAAATGAAAAGACGAGTTCGCCGGCACCTTCAATTCTCTTTGTGGGATTCTGATGTTAGAAGAATACGCATAAGGTGTACAAGGATGTTACACTTTCAATTCTCTTTGTGGGATTCTCTATCGGTAAGTATTACATCATTAGGAACATCAATTTCCTTTCAATTCTCTTTGTGGGATTCCTAAGCGATGGATTGAATAGGATTGAAGCAGCTAAGCGGTTCTTTCAATTCTCTTTGTGGGATTCCATCTTGCCTAAGCCGTGTCTGTGGCGAGTAGTCCTTCACTTTCAATTCTCTTTGTGGGATTCTGGTTGGAATATGAATGACATTAAGATTTTAGTCTATGACTTACTTTCAATTCTCTTTGTGGGATTCGGAAGAATACGTGGAGCTTACGCCTCTCCCGCTGGATGCTTTCAATTCTCTTTGTGGGATTCTGAAAATTTCACGCCTTTTGATTACCCATGCAGTTACTGTAAATATCTTTCAATTCTCTTTGTGGGATTCTATGGGTGGCAAAAGAGGAAGGATACACAGTAATATACCACTACCTTTCAATTCTCTTTGTGGGATTCTCTCGACAGTAGAAAAAACCTATACGTGTCTACCGACGACCACTTTCAATTCTCTTTGTGGGATTCGTGAAACAGGATACATAACACTTACTGGAAACATAACATTCCCTTTCAATTCTCTTTGTGGGATTCCTGCATGTCTGTTGCGGAGAATCAAGCCTCGGCGATGTGCCTTTCAATTCTCTTTGTGGGATTCATAGATAAAACAGAATTAGATAAAGCATGCTCTATTATATACTTTCAATTCTCTTTGTGGGATTCCATGAGAATGATGATAGGAATGATAAATAGCATATCACTTTCAATTCTCTTTGTGGGATTCCTGGTATTTCGATGTTATGCCTCTTCGTCAAAGCATCGAACTTTCAATTCTCTTTGTGGGATTCTGCAGACCATTATGCGGAAATTTCAGATAGTGAGCATGGTACTTTCAATTCTCTTTGTGGGATTCAATATAGAAGAGAAGCAAGACCTCATTGCCTGCACAGTCTCTCTTTCAATTCTCTTTGTGGGATTCCGCTATCGAGTACAACAAGGTAAAGGAGTTGGTTAAGTCAACTTTCAATTCTCTTTGTGGGATTCTATAAAAAGGAGTATACTATTATTAGGACCTCCTGGCATCTTTCAATTCTCTTTGTGGGATTCTTTATTTTTGGCTTATCACCATTAGGTACTGGCAAATTATCTACTTTCAATTCTCTTTGTGGGATTCTTTTCTGCGAAAGCTTAGGCAAGAGACCTCTGGTCGTGTAAACTTTCAATTCTCTTTGTGGGATTCATAATGGGAATGATGATGATGTCGATGATGACTGGAACTTTCAATTCTCTTTGTGGGATTCAAATCATTGAATATGGGATTACAGTCGGTTCGTCGACTTTCAATTCTCTTTGTGGGATTCGCATACGAGCATTTTATAGAAGCATTTAATAGAGCTTCTTTCAATTCTCTTTGTGGGATTCTAAGAGTTACCACTGGTGAAATAAGAAGTATTTTAGTTGACCGTCTTTCAATTCTCTTTGTGGGATTCTGAAATTAATTTCTCCCTCAGGACGAGAGAGAGCCACTTGGTCTTTCAATTCTCTTTGTGGGATTCACTGGGGAACTACAGGTGACAAGACACTGCTATCGATGACTTTCAATTCTCTTTGTGGGATTCCAATTATGCAATAACCGTCGGTTCGTCGATGGCCATAGATCTTTCAATTCTCTTTGTGGGATTCACCTGCCTAAATGGTTCTGGTCTAGAATGTATGAAAACTTTCAATTCTCTTTGTGGGATTCCGTGCAAAAATAGCCTATGCACTAGCATTATATGCAGGGCTACTTTCAATTCTCTTTGTGGGATTCGCGAGCTTCGTGGTGCATATCTTGAGGTGGGCAATTCTACTACTTTCAATTCTCTTTGTGGGATTCCTAGCCGTGGGGGGAGACACATACCCCTACAAAGACCTAATACTTTCAATTCTCTTTGTGGGATTCAAAATGATAAGGGGGAAAAGTACATAGTTACCATTTACTATACCTTTCAATTCTCTTTGTGGGATTCGAAATTTGTAAATGATATATTGAAAAGAACAGTCAGGAAAATTCTTTCAATTCTCTTTGTGGGATTCCTAGAGTAGTTATATACAGCTTTAACAAGATAATTTATGGACTTTCAATTCTCTTTGTGGGATTCGTTGGCATGTATTAGTGATGACATTCCCTTCGTCGAAACTTTCAATTCTCTTTGTGGGATTCAAAGGATCCTCCGAAACTTTGAACTGCTTACTAAATATAACTTTCAATTCTCTTTGTGGGATTCTTCTTCCAGGGCACTTATCCTGCTCCTCACACGTTCACTTTCAATTCTCTTTGTGGGATTCAGTTACTATTGGCTT
>JAWCDI010000190.1:0-2817 GCA_044343505.1 Candidatus Aenigmatarchaeota archaeon
TATTTAAGATCTATGTCTTTTGGAAGACCTTCCTTTGTTAATCTAATGCCATTAACTTCTATTCTCTTTATCCTCGTGAAATCTAATTCATAATTTTTATCAGATTCAACTGTAAGAAAACCTTTGTAACCAACCTTCTTTGCAACTTCAATTGTTCTATGATTAAATTTTCCATAAGGCCAAGCTAAATACTTTATTTCCTTCCCCAAGTTTTTTTCAAGGATCTCTTTTGAACGAGATAATTCATATAAAAGTTCCTTATCACTTAGTTTAGTCAAATCTTTATGAAACATCGTGTGAGATTGTACATCAACGAGTCCACTCTCTTCCATTTCCTTAAGCTGCTTCCAAGTTAACCAACCTCTTTTTCCTATCGTACAAACAATTGGAAAAATTTCTGCCTTAAATTCGTATTTTTTTAGAATGGGAAATACAAGTTCATAAAAATCTCTTCCAACGTCATCGAATGTTAGGACCACTGATTTTTCGTGACAACGTAAAGGAAGTTCTTCGAGAAAAAGAGAAGTATAACCTTTTTCTTTTAAGTATTTCAATTGGCGTTCAAAGGATTCGACTGAAAGTTTATATCTTTTATTCTTACCAATTGTAAAATGGTGGTAAAGAAGAACTGGAACTGGATATTTAAACTTCACTTTTTGAATCGATTCTACTTTAGGAGTATATTTTACCGACTCTGATTGAAATTTCAATGGTGCGCAAGCTGTAAGAATTGCATAACTTACTGCGAAAGCCTTTTTTGCAACATTCGACATTTCATCACAATTTACTTTATAATTAATTTTCTTCGATTTTTATATTATTCTTGGTAATTTAAATCTATCCTTTTTGTATAAAAAATAGTTATTTATATTAAGTTAACCAAAAAGTTAACTTTTTAAATATCTTTCTAAAAATACTTAAGTAAATATCTCGAGTAATTAAAAGTTTCCTATAGGGGGAAATAATTTTTAAAAGTTTCCCCTTTTATAAAACCATGGAAACACAAGAATTACTAAGGTATTTGGTAGATAAAAAAGAAATAATAAGAAATTTAACTGTCTTTCCAAGAGACATTTCACTAGAGCTTACAAAAAACTTTATAACTTCGATCGTTGGTCCAAGACGTTCAGGAAAAACTTACTTTCTCTACGATTTAATAAATAAACTAAAACTAAGTGACGATAGTTTTATTTTTATGGACTTTGATGATGCTGAGCTAGCTAGTGCAAATTTTAAAGATATAATTAAAGCAATAAATGTCCATCAAGAACATTATGGTAAAGAATCTGAATACATTTTTTTAGATGAAGTCCAGAATGTTGAAAATTGGCATAAAGCAGTACGAAGTTTATTTGAAACTAAAAAATATTTTATATTTTTATCAGGTTCTTCATCAAAATTGTTAGCAAAGGAAATTGCAACAACTCTTAGGGGAAGAGCCATTCCATATTATATTTTCCCTCTTTCATTTAGAGAATATCTAAACTTTAAAAAATTTGAAATTAAAAAATTCTATTCGACTTCAGAAGAAAATAAAGTAAAAAACTATTTAAGAGAATACTTAAAATATGGCGGGTTTCCAAACATTGTTATAGAGAAGAAAATAGCCGACAAATTTTTCAACGAATATCTTGACCTTGTTGTTTTCAAAGATATCGTTGAAAGACATAAAATAAAAAATGTTTTTGTTATAAAATTTTTAATAAAAACTATTGTTTCTTCTTTTGCGAAAGAATTCTCAGTGCATAAAGTCTTTCAATCTTTAAAATCACAGAATATAAAAGTAAGTAAAAAAACATTATATGAATACTTGACATACTTAGAAGATGCACTTTTTCTATTTCCTTTAAAAAAATTTTCTTATTCGGTAAGAGAAAGTGAACTTTCCATTCCAAAAGTTTTTATAAATGATGTAGGACTTGTTAATTCGATTGTTTCAGATTTTCCAAGAAATATTGGAAGGATCATGGAAAATGTAGTTTTTTTGGAATTAAAAAGATTACAAAATATAAAGCCAATAAATCTTTATTTCTTAAAGACACAAAATGGAGAAATTGACTTTGTTTTATCAGAAGGTCAAAAAATTAAACAATTAATTCAAGTATGTTATGATATTCATGATATTGATGTAAAAAAAAGAGAACTTCAACCATTAGTAAAAGGATCAAAGGAATTAAAATGCAAAGACCTTCTTGTAATAACATACGATTATGAAGCTGAAGAAAAATTTGAAGGAAGAAAAATAAAATTTCTACCTTTATGGAGATGGTTAATAGAAGTTTCCTATAGGGGGAAATAATTTTTAAAAGTTTCCCCTTATGAGACACCTCTAAATTTCATGATTTTAAACTCTTATTCATTAGCCACTGAAAAAATTTATCAAAATTTATTAATGAATCCTAAAAGAAGGTGATGCTCGAAAGCATACTTCTCTGAACTATCAAAGAGTTCTTTGTAGGAATTTGGTAGAAAAAGACTAACAAACGAAAAAAATATAAAACATAACAATCAAGAATATTATATGATGAAAATAAATAAAATGGAGATTCGAATTGATCCATCAATGTCTGCAACAAAAGGGGCTTTTGTTCATGTAGGTAAACCTCTCGTAGAATTTATGGATG
This sequence comes from Candidatus Aenigmatarchaeota archaeon, assembly GCA_044343505.1. Classification (GTDB taxonomy): domain Archaea; phylum Aenigmatarchaeota; class Aenigmatarchaeia; order CG10238-14; family SCSR01; genus JAVZGQ01. The sequence continues at coordinate 2,625 of JAWCDI010000190.1, forward strand.
AAAAATATAGTACACAGCAGTATTACCTTAAAAATCTTAAAATTGCTAATAAAATATTAAATGAAGAACGAGTAAAAGAACTGCGTTTGTATAGGCAACAAGAAGGATATGATGAATTAGTTTTCAAGATAGATAAAAAAGATGGATTTTGTTACCTCTCGCCTCAAAAAGAGCCTTCATTTGGGTATCTTAA
>JAWCDI010000191.1:0-2806 GCA_044343505.1 Candidatus Aenigmatarchaeota archaeon
TCCTTATGGAATAAATAAAAAAGTGACAGCATTAGCTGTAACATGGTCAACAATTTTTTCAATCCCTCTCTTCATAATTTTATTCAATATTGTTGTGATGATGATTTAAGATGCAGGAGATGAGTTAGGAAAATCTATAAATTTTTAATTTATTATGGAATGAAGGAGAGATAGAATGGAGTTGGAGGAATTACAGGTTGGAATGATTATAAAGGGTAAAAGATGGAAAGAGCCAGTAGAGGTTAAGAAAATAGAGAAAAAGGAAAATTATATCCGAATTATAGGTTCTACAATTAATTCAGGAGCCCATATTGACCAATTAATTCCTTTAGAAGAAATAAAAAATCTTGTAATAGAGAGAATCGAGAAAGATTTTTCGGGTGATTCTAATAAAATTTTCTTAGCTTTGGAGGGAAAGAGATATAGATACGCTTCTCTTTATGACCCTCTTTTAGCGGTTAATATATCGAAAGTAGATCCTTTGCCTCATCAAATAGAAGCAGTTTATGGGTATATATTAAAATTGCCAAGAATAAGATTCTTAATCGCAGATGATCCAGGAGCGGGTAAAACGATAATGGGGGGATTAATAATTAAAGAATTAAAACTGAGAAACCTTATCCATAGGATTTTAATTGTTGTTCCTGGCCATCTAAAAGATCAATGGAGAAGAGAGATGAAAGAAAGGTTTGAAGAAAGTTTTGTGGTAGTGGATAGAAGTTTTATCGATGCTCATTACGGAGAAAATGTTTGGGAAAAAGAAAATCAAATTATAACATCCATAGATTTTGCAAAGCAAGAAGATATATTGCCATCGCTTACAGCAACTCATTTTGATTTAGTTATAGTGGATGAAGCTCACAAGATGAGTGCTTATCTCTATGGAGAGAAAATAGAAAAAAGGCAGAGATATAAGCTTGGTGAAGTTTTATCTAAAAATTCTGATAATCTGCTATTTCTTACCGCTACACCTCATAAAGGAGATCCAGAGAATTTTAGATTATTTCTTGATTTATTAGAACCCGGATTTTTCGCAACCGCTGAAATGCTTCAGGACTCTATCAGAAACAAGGATAATCCACTTTTTATTAGAAGAATGAAAGAGGATTTAAAGGATTTTAATGGAAAGCCCTTATTTCTGCCAAGACATATAAAAACCCTTAAGTTTAATCTGTCTGAAAAAGAAAAACATCTTTACAATGAAGTGTCAAAATATGTTAGAGAACAATATAATAAAGCATTAGCCAGAGAAAAGAAGAGAAATATTGCTTTTGCCATCGTTATTTTACAAAGAAGATTAGCATCGAGCACTTATGCTCTTTTAAAATCTCTTGAAAGAAGAAAAGAAAAGCTAGAGGAAATAGAAAGAAAAACAGAGGATAAAGTAAAATTTGAGGCAAGAGAGGTTGATTTCGAGCAAGTAGAGGATTTAAGCGAGGAAGAAAGATGGAAAGAAGAGGAGATTTGGGAAACTTTGAGTGTTGCAGAAAATAAAGATGAACTAAAGAAAGAAATAGAAACTTTAAAAAATTTAGTTGAGAAGGCTAAAGAAATAGTAAAAGAGGAATGTGAAGTAAAATTAAACGAGTTAAAGAAAACTTTGAAAGATTTAAACAAAAAATATCCAGATAAAAAAATTATTGTATTTACTGAGTCGCGCGACACACTCGAATATTTGGAAAGAAAAATCAAGCAGTGGGGTTATAGCACGGTGGTTATCCATGGAGGAATGAATTTAGAAAAAAGAATAGAAGCGGAAAAGATATTCAAAAATGAAAGACAAATTTTAGTTGCTACAGAAGCTGCTGGTGAAGGTATTAATTTGCAGTTTTGTAATTTGATGATAAATTATGATATTCCATGGAATCCTAATAGACTGGAGCAAAGGATGGGGAGAATTCATAGATACGGCCAGAAGTATGAAGTTTTCGTTTTTAATCTTGTTGCTCAAGACACAAGAGAAGGAGAAGTTCTAAGTAGAATATTTGATAAACTAGAAGAAATAAAAAATGCTTTAGGAAGCGATAAAGTATTTGATGTTATTGGAGAAGTATTCTTTGGAAAAAATTTACAGCAGTTGCTTATAGAGGCTGCTGCGGGAGCAAAAAGCAGGGAGGAGATACTGAAAGAAATCGACATCAAGATTGATGAAGATTATATTAGAAAAGTAAAAGAAAATCTCGGTGAAAGTCTTGCTACAAGATATATTGACTATACCAGAATTAAAGAAATGAATGACAAAGCTAAAGAATATAGGCTAATTCCTGAATATACCGAAGCATTTTTTAAAAAAGCATTTTCGCTTGCAGGAGGAAGATTAAAAATAAGAAAAGATGGTTTTATAACAGTTGAATCAATACCATATGAAATTAAAGTTATAGCTGAGGAAGATAGCTTTAAAAGAAAATTTGGCTCTTTATTAAAAGCATATCCGAAAATAACTTTTGATAAAGATGTTGCGGGTAGAAATCCAGATGCTGAATTTGTTTCTTTTGGACATCCTCTTTTTGAAGCATTGCTTGAGTATATAGATAGAACATGTAACAATGAGTTGAAGAAAGGAGGAGTTTTTTTTGATCCAGAAGTAAAACTAGATGGATATATCTTGTTTTATGAGGGAGAGATAATAGATGGTTTGGGAAAAGTTGTAGGTAAAAAATTATTCTCGATTTATGCAGATGAAAAAGATATAAGATCAGTATCTCCAGCAATATTATGGGAACTTGCAAAAGGGGAACCTGAAAATGATAAAGCATATATAAAAGAAAATGAGGAAAGAGTGATTAAGAAAGTTATTTCTGAAATG
>JAWCDI010000192.1:0-2803 GCA_044343505.1 Candidatus Aenigmatarchaeota archaeon
AAAAATCATAGTAGAAAAATAATTTTTGATCCAATAGTCGTGGGGAAGTTTTAGAATACTTCCATCTTTTAAAATTATCTTTAAATATCCTGGCCAACCATCGCCTCTATATTCGATTCTTTTTATATCTTTTATACTGTAATTATTACCAAACTCTTTTTTAATTATCAATTCATATAGTTCTCGGTATGGAACATGACCACAAAAAAGACCTATATATAAAACAATTTTTTCTTTAAGAGTTTTGTAAAATTTTTCAATTTTTTTTAATCCTAATATCTGACAAGGCAATCCAACGAAGGCAAATTTTTCATTCGTCTTCATTATATCTTTAATTAGTAATCCCGGGGAGCTTAAAGTGTATTTCGATCCCTTAGCCATAATTATATTTCTTTTGTTTCTTGCAATAATAGCGCTTCCTAAGTAAGGTAATAGATTATTTTGTATAGTAACAATAGCGCCATCTATTTCTCCTAGCTCCATCAAATCCAATAGAAACTGCGTTACAAATCCGCCAGAAGAAGCTTTGTACCTTAATTTTTTATTTTTTGACCATCCTAGATATACTTCTTTGATTGGCCCTAATAAGTAGGACTCTAGATTTGAATATATTTTATTATAATTATTTAATATTTCTATACTAGGACATACATTAACACACATTTTACACCCAATACATTTCTCAATGTTTATTTTCGGTTGAAGATTATTTCGATCCCAAACTATTGCTTTAAAAGGACATATAGAATAGCAAACACCACAACTAATACAAATATTTTTTCTAACAATATCATAAATATTTCTGCTGTGGTTTTCCATATTTTTCGATATCATAATTATCAATAAAAATTTTCAATGCCTTATTTGTTAATTGTGTCACCCTTTTATTAATTAAATTTATTTCAGAAAAACCAAAACAATATATAGAATTTTTTATAACCTGAAATGATTTAGGGTCATATATAATGGCAAGATACGGGATTTGAAGCGATTCTGCAAATATATGAGAATGATACCTAATTCCTATTATGAGATTACATATTTTAAAAACACTTTTTATATATATTGGGTTGTCAGTTTTCAAAATATGAAAATTAATGTCTTGAAATCTCAATTTAAAATGCGAAATTAATTCTTGTGAATATAATAAGTCATTATCAAATTTTCCAAATGAGAATGGAAAGAATAAAAATATAATCTTACATTTTAGAGTAGCTCTAAATTTTTGTATTAGCTTTTCCAAAAAATTTTTAACTTCGTTATTTATCTTTTCGCTTCTAAATTTTCTAACAGAAACTCCTACTATTATTTTTGGTTCATTTAATTCATTTATATTTACAGTTGGAGAAGATAGCTTAAAAAATATTTTTTTCACTTCTCTCATATTAGATAAAGTTGGCAAGTGAAAACCCAAATCACATATCATGTTTATCTTATTTTTACTAACGCCATTTTCTATAAGAAAATTTTTCGTTAATTCATCCCTAACAGAAATATAATCCGTTAAAAAATTAAACCAAAATCTGATTATAAATCTTTTAACATATCCATACCTTTTAGCTTTTTTATAAAATAAAACAGTTGGAATTTCTTTCCATTTGTATGGGCTTATCCCAACTCCCAAGTATACAATTTTTTTTCTAAAAAGCTTTGCAATCAGAGGTAATCCTAAATCTATTATACTCATAAAACCATGTTTATTTCCAGGACCTTCTATAAGTATATCGCTGCTTAATATATATCTCAAAATTTTTGGAATGTTAGTAAATGACGAATAAACAGAATTAGTTTTATGTATTTTTTTCGTATATTTTACATCTTTGCTCGCTACTATAGGTTCTAATCCAATATTTTTTAGATAGGAAAGTAAAACATAAAGCATAGCCTCATCTCCAATATTCCTATATCCATAATATCCTCTTATAAATACTTTTTTACACCTTTTAGTTATATACTGGGGAAGCAATTCCATTAAAAACACCTTTTAAATATTCTATAAAAATTTTCCTTTTATTTTTTTCAGAATATTTTATAATTAAAAACAAAAAGGCTAATATATCAAAAAATATTCCGATTATTCTATATTTTAAATATTTCTTATAAAATAATACTCTACTTCTTCCTCTAAAATATGCGCGAAGAGGAGTAATATGAAAATCTCTTTTTAATGGTACATCATGAAATACTATAGATTCTGGAATAACTGCAATTTTATAACATAAATGTCTTATTCTATAGGCAAGATCTATTTCTTCCATGGCAATTGGAAATTTTTTTTGATCAAAGTAGTTTATTTTCTTTAAAATTTCCTTTCTTGTCATATAGGCATTAGGAATATAATCACAATATATTTTTTTTACGTTTCTTAGCAGTTTTAGCGGTTTGTTGTATTTTATGTGGAGATGAACACCAAAAATAATATTAAAAATAGCTCCCGCACACCAAATAACATTTTTTTTACTATTATAGATGCTGACTGGTCCTACTAAACCAAATTTCGGATTTGTTTTCATAGCTTTAACTAAGAGACTTATACAGTTTTTATCGACAATATTATCGTCATCTATAAAGAAGATGTAGCTACCTTTAGATTTCCTTATTCCAATATTTCTACAAGCTGTTACCAATTTCTCTTTCTTATTTCTTATTATTTTAACTTCGGGAAATCTTTTCTTAACTTCTTCATAAGTTCCATCCGTAGACGCATCATCTATAACTATTATTTCTAATTTATTTCTCGGATAATTACTTTTTAGAATAGATTTAATAAGTCTAATTAGTTTTTCTTTTCTGTTATAAGTTG
>JAWCDI010000193.1:0-2795 GCA_044343505.1 Candidatus Aenigmatarchaeota archaeon
CAACCAACTCCAAAAACAACCATACACATCCTTCTACTCCCTTTTGAGAGTTTCAACAAACTTTACGAAACTTGTTGGTCAATTAAATATAAATCTAAGAGCCTTTCTACTCCCTTTTGGGAGTTTCCATACGGCAGTGGAACAATGTTATTGATTGTTTGATTGATAACAACTTTCTACTCCCTTTTGGGAGTTTCTCAGATAGAACTGCTGTCAGTCCACAGCACTTGCCGAGATTGACTTTCTACTCCCTTTTGGGAGTTTCTTAGCTTCACCACCGCTTAAGGTAAACGGGTTTCTGTTTAGGTACTCTTTCTACTCCCTTTTGGGAGTTTCTGGACGTATAGGTATCTGCTGATGAGAGTTGCCGAAGTTGGAGAACTTTCTACTCCCTTTTGGGAGTTTCTGGATTCTTTGATATAATTGGATAAGCGTATTTATACATCACATACTTTCTACTCCCTTTTGGGAGTTTCCTATCTTTTTATCTATCGCAAACATTGCTACAGTCCACCTCTCTTATGCTTTCTACTCCCTTTTGGGAGTTTCAAACATGGAGGAAGAGTTCAAAAAGATAGAAGTTGAAGAACTTACTTTCTACTCCCTTTTGGGAGTTTCTGTAAGAATCGGTAGATGGCTTTGGGTTGATTACGATTATAAAGAAACTTTCTACTCCCTTTTGGGAGTTTCATTCTTTGTTGAACTCAATGAAAACATGAGTAATAAGAGAATTACTTTCTACTCCCTTTTGGGAGTTTCTAGGTATTAAAGGAATTGAATCTTTGTTCTTGTCTGCAACATAGAACTTTCTACTCCCTTTTGGGAGTTTCATCCACGTGCATATCTCTTGAGATATATAGCTGCAAGCGTTTTTCTTTCATCCTTTCTACTCCCTTTTGGGAGTTTCTCGTGGGGACATATAGTCAGAACAATAACAACGCAACCGAGCAAGCTTTCTACTCCCTTTTGGGAGTTTCCAGGAGATACTTGAGTCAACTCTTGGTGAAGAAAGAGCACTAGCCTTTCTACTCCCTTTTGGGAGTTTCTAGAAAAACATATAAACTACCCAAGCTTTAGCTTAAGTATAGGCTTTCTACTCCCTTTTGGGAGTTTCCTATAGGCAAATGATTGAAGAAGGTATTAATGTGTCTAGAGAAACTTTCTACTCCCTTTTGGGAGTTTCATATCGATGATGTTATGAGAGTATTGGGAGAATTATGAGCGAACTTTCTACTCCCTTTTGGGAGTTTCATTAAAAACGAGATAGAGAGCCCGGGATTCTATCTTGTTGATAATCTTTCTACTCCCTTTTGGGAGTTTCATATATATATAACTTGGTCAAGTCTTTGCTTGAGACACTAATCTTTCTACTCCCTTTTGGGAGTTTCGGACGACTTAAGTATTTCAAAGGTTAAAGAAATTATTAGAGAAGAACCTTTCTACTCCCTTTTGGGAGTTTCTAATTGGCTTGATGACGATATACCGAATATACTGATGAATATAAACTTTCTACTCCCTTTTGGGAGTTTCCAAGCATAAGGAGCTGTTTTGCCTTGAATCTCGATAGTGTTGATCTCTTTCTACTCCCTTTTGGGAGTTTCGGTACACCATAGCCGTACTCAACATTCCATTCACCTAGAATACTTTCTACTCCCTTTTGGGAGTTTCGACGCTTCACTAGCTCACGTGAGATATCGTATTGGATAAATACTGCAACTTTCTACTCCCTTTTGGGAGTTTCAGTCGTGGTTGAAGAAGCGTCTTGGTTTTAATCCATATCATATAACTTTCTACTCCCTTTTGGGAGTTTCTAAAAACAATATATCACACAGAAATATAAAGTTTATGGCTTTCTACTCCCTTTTGGGAGTTTCTAGAAAGAAATACATATGCATAGAGAGGGGTGGTAAGAATAAGAGCTTTCTACTCCCTTTTGGGAGTTTCTCAATATTTGAGATATTACTGACATTAATCGAAATGTATGTCAACTTTCTACTCCCTTTTGGGAGTTTCGTGTTCGCATAGCTGGATAGATCAAAAAATAAAAAGTTATTGCTTTCTACTCCCTTTTGGGAGTTTCTTGAAATCAGTTGCAAAGAAGCTATACACAATGTATAAATCAGGTGCCTTTCTACTCCCTTTTGGGAGTTTCAAGGTGAAGAGAGGTGAATCTTCTAGTTCATTTATTGTCTATCCTTTCTACTCCCTTTTGGGAGTTTCTCCTAATGTATTGTTGAACACCTTAACAAAATCTTCTGTTAGAACCTTTCTACTCCCTTTTGGGAGTTTCATCATGGCTAGACCCCGAACCAATAGAAGTATTACTGAAGTATAGCTTTCTACTCCCTTTTGGGAGTTTCTTCTTTATAGATGTAAATATTGCTTGCACAGCACTACATCCAAGACCCTTTCTACTCCCTTTTGGGAGTTTCAGCTGATATATGTATTGTTCGGTGGTGATAGAGTGTCTGTTTTTGAGTATAAGCTTTCTACTCCCTTTTGGGAGTTTCGAGAGACGTTAAGGTAGGTAGATGGCTTTGGGTAGACTTTGACTATACTTTCTACTCCCTTTTGGGAGTTTCCGTAGAGTTGGTTATGGTGATCTGTTGATTGTTTTGACTAAGGACTTTCTACTCCCTTTTGGGAGTTTCAAGGATATACTATGAACAACTCATATACAACAACAATAATGAGATAGACTTTCTACTCCCTTTTGGGAGTTTCTTGTGTTTACATTTATATATTTGTGTTTTTTAGGGTTTATAAATATTTTTATGAATTTAATCAGAAGATTC
>JAWCDI010000194.1:0-2783 GCA_044343505.1 Candidatus Aenigmatarchaeota archaeon
CTTGACTCTTTCTTTTTAAAATAATTTATTCTAACAAATCCTCGAGAGATTTGATTGTATTCAAAATCACTAAAAAATATAAAAACGACAATTCCTTGCTGAAAACAAACCTTCTCTAGAATTCAGAGCAAGGTTTAAAGAATCACACAGGATCGCATCAAAAAACTCTCCGTCTTTTCTAGAACAGAAAACTTTTTATATAACCGAGAGTTTTTATCTGTACTCACTTTGAAAAATACCTAAACCATTAAATTATCAAACATTCTTTGATCATAAAAAAAAGGTCCCTACCAATAAAAGGCAGGGACCCAGCCAAATTTATTTCATCCTTCTCAACCTTCTCAACATAGGACCATATATATCATGCCAATCCCAAAGTGATGATAGGACCTTCTCAACTTTATCCTTTCCCTTCACAACTTTAAAATTCTTTATAACTCTTTCTTTTTCCTCTCCGTCCCAAAACGACGTATGATATTCTCCATCTTGATAATCTAAAACAATATCCCAATACATCACGATCTCCGGATCGTCCTTTTCTAACTTCTCGGCCTCGATTTCCATCCGATAAATTCCATTATCACACTCAATACTGTCTAAAAATTCTTCCAATCCTTCTTCGTCTGTATTTATTTCAGTCCAAGATCTCCATTCCTCTTTTTTCATTTTTTTACCTCCTTTTTTTAAGTTTTTATATCCAAAAATTTAAAAATCTTCCTTAAAACTCCAAAAATTAAACGGTTTATTTTTTAAAAAATTTTTTCCTAAATATTCCAAATCCCTCGTTTTATCCACTTTGGACATAAAATAACTGGTAAAATAGGAATTGTTAGATTTTAACCGCCTCAACACGGGATATCACGTCACTCACAAAATAAACGCGACACTTTTAAACGAGGTTTAATAGATCCAAGGTCGTCTGCATCTACAAAAATGACAACTTCTTGTTGAAAACAAACCTTCTCTAGATCAGAACAGGACTTAAAGAATCATACTGCATCTTATCAGAAACTCTCCTTTTCGAAAACGAACACTGATCATAGAAGCAAAATATCCAAATTCACCTTTTTAAATTTATTCTTTCTTGACCATAAAAAAGGCCCCTGCCAGTAAAGGCAGGGGCCCATTCCTAAATTAATCCAAATAACCTAAATTCTTGAGCATTGGTCGGAAAATTTCGGTCAGGTATTTGGATGATAAGAGATATTTTACCACCTTTTTAAACTCTCTTTTCCCTTTTAAGACCTTAAGAGATTTTAAGATTTTTTTCCGGTCCCTATCCCAAAAATGGATATGGACCTTACCGTCGTTATATAGGTCCAAAATAATATCCCAGTCTATTAATATTTTTCCATCTTCCCGTTCCAATCTCTCTTTCTCAATACTCATCTCGAACCAACCATTGTCAAAATCTATATGGTCGAATAATTCTATTAAATCTTCTGGATTGGTCTTAATAATTTCACCCATGATTTTATACCTCCTTTTTTTATTTTTTTTATCTCCTTTTTAATTAATATATCCAAAAATTTTAAAAATCTTCCTTAAAACTCCAAAAATTAAACGGCCTGTTTATTTATTTTTCCTGTTTATTTTATATATATCCAAAAACCTAAAAAATCTTCCCCTCCTAAACTCTAACTGGTCAGGAATCGTCTTCTATCATCCAACGTCTTCTACACTTTAGCAACTTCTACTCTCCAACGTCTTCTACTCTCCAACAGCTTCTACACTTGGACTACTTCTACGAAACCCTAACCATCACTCGTGACCGGATTCTCGACGACCGACTTCCGGGCCGGGCCGTGAACCTGGACCTCGGACTCGATCTCCGACCGACCGAGACGCTGATGAGCGTCGGTTTTCGTCCCTTTCCTCGTATACACTGAAGGCCCGTTAATTCCGGTCAGGTTCTCAATTCCTGGTTGGTTTTTGTTTGATTTGATTGGTTAGTTTAGTTTGTCCTGTTTGATTTATAATAACACGCTCACACTATTATTATATGCGTTTACAAGTCCTTTTTTGTTATTTTTTAAATTTTACGAATAGTACTTTTGATTTGTGAGTTTTTATATGTTCTTGATGTATTAATATGTCTATAGTGTTTTTAATTTTTTCTGCCGTTACATCTTCTATTATGTACCATTTTTTTAAAGAGTGCACGTAGACGAGGTCTCCAAAGTTTAGTTTGTATTTGTTTTTTAAGTCTCTAGAGATTGCTGTTGAGCCTTCGTATGGATATCGACCTGAAGCTGTTACATGTGGAGAAGAGTCTGTTTCTTCAGGTATGTTTTTGTATGATGTGATTTTGCAGTATTCTTGAATTATGTCCGCGACATATTGTTTTTGTATTTGATGTTTAGTTTGAATATTTATTGTATTTATATTTTCTTGTTTCTCTTGAATTGAGCAAGTGAGTAGAATGTTAAGACTTAATGTCAAGAATAATGTATTCAGCCACCCCTTCATATGGTTCTATGCATCTGAAATATGGTTCTTTGTATTTTTTGTTTTTTATGTATTTTATTAAGCTTTTTAACGCTACGTTGAATAAGCACCAATAGCCTAGATATCTTATTACTGTTTCTGATTTTATATCGATCCATTTGATTTTTCCAGTTTTATAGTCGTCCCAAGGTAGGTCATCGTTGATTAAGTTTTCTAATATTTCTCTTGTTCTTGTTTGTTCTTTGATGTATTTTTTGCAATTTTCGACTAGTTTTTCCCAAGTCCAATGTTTGAAGTTAAGTTTGATTAGTCCTAGAAGGTATAGAATGCAGTTT
>JAWCDI010000195.1:0-2765 GCA_044343505.1 Candidatus Aenigmatarchaeota archaeon
ATATATTTTTGAAAAGCAAAAAACCCCCAAGAGTCCTCGCCATTCATTCTCAGTTTGTTTATGAAGAGGATGTTCTTCATTAATTAAAGCCTCCGCAAAAAGTAGCGGTCTTGCCCATATTGTAGGAATGGCAGTTAGAACATCCTTTGTCGCTTCTCCTTTAATATCTAATTCTTTAGGAAGTTGGTTAATTAGGTTAGAATTGTTTTCCCAAACTCCTATTTGTTGAGGTCCTCTCAAAATTTCTTTTTTAATTTTGGGCAAATAAAGTGCCATTTTCCCCTCCTTTATAAATTATAATTTTTTTTACAAAATTTTTCAATCGCTTGATGAAGAAGAAAAATAAATTTTCCAGTACTACTTTTTGCTTCTGGTTCAGTATCTAAACTACATAACTCCTCCCATAATTCATCCCAAGCAAAATCTACCGGAGAATAGATATGACCATCCAAAAGTCTTTTAAAATTATTATTGGAAATAAATTTATATTTTTTTTCCTTCAATTCTTCAAGTGCATTTTTATTTAATAGTTTTATTTCTCTTTCAGTAAAAAGATGAAATTCATAAACCCACTGAAGATAGGAAATAAAATAATCCGCAAGATTTTGCTGATAACTTTGTTCCTCGCTAGAAAGAAGTTTATTGTCAGAAAAAAAATCTGTATACCAAGTTATATTTTTTCTCTTCTCTTGTTTTTGAAATTCTTTGCTTCTAATTAAGGGAAAATAAAAAGATAAATAAGAACTTGCTAAGGAAGTAAAATATATCATTCGACTTAAAATTTTTTGATGATCTAAAACATCTGGATTAATTGGTAGATCCGACCAACTTATTGTTTTTTCTTCTTTTCTTTGAGCATAATACTGAAAGTTTTCCCTCCCTTCTTTTTGCTCTTGAAAAAAGAAACTTAATGCAGCAAGAGCAGCTAAAAATTCAATATAATGACAAACATTTTTCTGTTTATCTCCTCCTTCCCCAAACTCTCTCCCCTTAGAATCAAAGGTGGTATCTCCCAACAAATAAATAGCATCATAGGGAGAACCATCGCTCCAGAGAAAACTGTAATGTGACAAAGCAGATTTAGTATTTAATAAAAAATTATTGGGATTAGCATAAATTTTATTTTGTATCTCTGGAGGAAGAGAATAACTAAAATAAGGAAGAAGCAGTACGCCACCAATTTTAAATTTATTTTTATTTTGCCAATTTTCTTTTTCAGATAGCTCTCGTAAAATTTTTGCTACTGTTGGAAAACCACTTGCACCTGTACCACCAAATATTGTTGCAAAAATCATTATTTTAGCAAAATCTTTCTGTAGAGTTTCTTTTATATTATTAATTAATCCATACCAAGGTTGCTGATTAATTTGTTCTAAAATTTTTGTCATCACCGGAGCTCCTACTGCTGGCCGACCACAAAAACCTTGATCCCATTTTAATTCTTCTAATTCTTGTTGAGTATATAAAAATCGAGAGAAATGTTTAATTTGTTGTGGAAGAGAATAATAATTAAAATATTCATACAAGTTTCTTTCTCCTTTTACAGGTGACCATGCATATATTGGTTGATTATTTTCGTCCAAGGAAAATATAATCTCGGTTTGAAAGAGAGAATACTCCTTTGGGTTACCCAGAATTTCTTTACAAGTTAAATATTGAGAAATTATTTTAATAGTTCTATTTAAATTCCAATTTGCTTCATCTGGGTCAACAAAAAGAATATATAATTTTTCTGGACCAAGTCCCATCGCTGAAAGATGAATTAAAGATTCAACACATCTTGCTGATGTTCCACCAATACCAATTATATAATAACTCATGTTACCTCCCTTTAATTTTTTTTATCATTTTTATTAATTCGTACCTTAATAGAGGAACATATTTAACTTTTGGTGGAGAATATAAGAGAGTGAATATCCAATAAAAGAAAACTCCCAAAAGAGATATAGATACTGATAAAAAAAAGATATTTATAAACAATTTAAAAGATTTTTTAGGAACAAAGGCAATTCCAAAGAAAAAAGAAAATACTAAAGTAATTACACCCACAATAACGAAACCTATCCACCAGGATTGAATAAGTTTAAATACATCTTGAAAATTATTTATTCGAACGAGCCTGTATAAACGAGTAGAATAAAGATAAAAAATCAATAAACTAAAAAATAAAGCCCAAACAATATTTAGTATTATATATAGATTCCATTTATCAAATTCTACCTCTACAGGTTGAGTCGAAATAGCAAACCTCTCCACAATTCCACTAAAATAAAGCAATAAAAAAATTGCTACCACAACTATTAAAATGAATAAAAATTTTTTTCCCATAATTCCTCCTTATTTAATCATTACATAGAAAATACATAAAGGTGTTTTTCTCAATCTTTCATACATGCATCTTTCTACAAAATGTTTTAAAAATAAAGTACGATCGTAAAATCTTATATTAACATCACTATTAGTGCTCCAATCTTCTATCCAATTTGGAGGTAAGAAAGTTCCTTCGTCAGGATAAATTATAATTTTATAGGCCTCTCCTGGGAGATTTTCTGGCTTTCGAAAAGATATAATATATTCTATTTTTGAAGGATTTGCTGACAAGAGAGCAGAAGAAATAAGTTTACAACCAGAAGAAATAGACCTCTTCGTGCTCCAATCAAGACCATAAGCCTCAATTCTTGCTCCCCTTCCAATAATATTCCACTCAGATACCAAGGAAGAGAGCGTTAGATTTAAAATAACTTTTAGATATCCGGAAGAAGCTT
>JAWCDI010000196.1:0-2753 GCA_044343505.1 Candidatus Aenigmatarchaeota archaeon
TTTATTTTTTCTCCATAAACCACTTGAATAGCTTTCATTAAACACATACCCATCCGGATTTGTAACAGGTATTATATAAATATCTCTATTATCAAGAAGATATTTTATTTCTGGATTTTTGTTATAGTTTTTAAGTAAAAAGCTACCAAATCCTAAGAGGACAGAAACCCCAGCAGGTTCTCTTGCGTGAATTGCACTATTAAACCAAACAACAGGTTTTGAATTGTTATTTGAAGTTATTTTAATTCCTTTAATAAGCCTATTTTCCCAACTAGTGCCTACAATAAATGGAGAAGATACAAGATTTGGATAATTATTATAAAAATTGTTTATTTCGTTCATAGCTTCATTATATGTATAATAAGGTCCAAAGTTAATAAGAGTTCTAGTATCAGAACTTCTTAGCAAAATCTCATTTGGATATAAGTCTTTAATTTTTTGATATTGAATTTCAGTTAAAACAAAATCTGCATATCCTTTCTTTAAGTCTATAGAATGTGTAATATCAGTTATACCTAAATTTATGATGTTTTCTATATCGCTCTTATCCTTTATATAGAACCTAACAAGTAATTTTTCATCCGAGAAGAAATTTAAAAAGATGAAAAGCATATTGAAATTTTAAAGGATTGCTTTATAATTTTCACTTTAATGTTAGGATATAACCTTGGGGAAGGGCTTTGGTTGCGTTTGTTAGAGCGTCATCATGCAGAATTTTTATTCGTCCTAACTGATCGCAATCGAGATCATTTGCGTCCGTGGTTGCCTTGGGTAGATGAAGTAAGGAGTGTTGCAGATAGCCTAAACTTCATAGAAGAAGGTTTATTGCGATTTGCACAGGGAAATGGCTATGAGTTGGGAATCTGGTTGGAAGAGAAGCTTATTGGAGTAATTGGAGTTCATGAGATCAATCGCGCAAATTCTTCTGCTTCAATTGGCTACTGGCTAGATGTGGAATACCAAGGCCGTGGCATTATGACTCGCGCAGTTATAGCAGTACTTGATGACTTGTTCTTCAATCGCAAACTACACCGAGTGGAAATTCGTGTTGCACCAGAGAATCATAGGAGTCGAGCTATTCCAGAACGCCTTGGTTTCCGGATGGAGGGTATTCTCAGAGAAGCCGAGCGCCATAAAGACCGATGGGTAGATTTGGTTGTTTATGCTATTCTAGATAGGGAATGGAAAGCATGCAGACATCCCTAACTTAATTTTTAACAACAAGGAAAATTATAATTTTTTAAATTTATTCTTTTATGCCAATTATGAAATGCTTCAATAAAATCTGGATATAATTCAATTGAAAATATACCAATTGGATTTTCAAGTCCAAAAAAATCCAAAAATGCCATTAAAATTAAAAATTCTTCATTATGCTTATATTCTTGAATAATGGGCATTTTAAATTTTAAATAAATAAATTGTTTTAAGTATTCCATTTAAAACTCTTTAAAACTTTAGCAGTATTTGAATGAATTTCAATTAAATCCTCAACCTTTCTACTATAACCCCCCGCTAAAACAACAACAATTGGAATTTTCCTATCATAAGCAAATTTTATTACCATTTCATCACGCTTTCTTATACCTTCTTTTGTTAGTTTTAAACTTGCAAGCATATCATCAAAATAAACATCTGCTCCTGCAACATATATTATAAATTCAGGGTTAAAATGAGAAACTTTATTTAAAGCATCTGCTAATATATTTAAATATGTTTCATCATCTGTATTTTCTTCAAGCCCTATATCTAAATCACTCTTTTCTTTTGGAATTGGATAAAGCCATTCTTGATGTATTGAAAGAGTAAAAACATTTTTATCATTTCTAAAAATATGAGCGGTCCCATTACCTTGATGAACATCTAAATCTATAACTGCAGTTTTCAAATTAATTTTCTTAATAGCATAAGCAATATCATTTAAATAACAAAATCCCTCTGCATGATCCTCATAAGAATGATGAAATCCACCACCACAATGAAATGCATAATTATTTTCTAAGGCTAATTTACTTGCCTTATAAGTCCCATCACAAGCTAATAAAAACATATCTATAATTTCCTTATTTAAAGGAAGCTCTGAATACATTGTTCTTCTTGTAATCCTTAAATTTTTTAAATCATCAATATATTCCTTTTTATGCACAATTAAAATCTCATTAAAATCAATCATTTCTGGCTCTAATACTTCTTCTTCTTTTAAAACATTCTCTTTTAATAGTTTCTCATAAACAAGTTTATATTTTATCGTTCTAAATGGATGATTTCCCAAATCTACTACATATTTATCTGAATATACAAACCACTTTCTCATTTTTGAAATTTTAAAGGAAATTTATCTACCCTTAAAATTTTAATTATGTATGAATTTTTAGCAAAAGCACTTTTGAATATAAAGGGAAATATAAAATTTATAGAGCTAAAAGAACCAAGATGTAAAATTTACTTACCAGATGATACTATTTGGGCTTTATTAAGAGAAATTTATCTATTAAAAATATATGGAGATATAGAAAATTTAAATGGGATTGTAATAGATGCGGGAGCTCATTGTGGTTCTTTTTCAATACCTGTTTCATTTTATGCCAAAGAAGTAATAGCTATTGAACCAAATCCAACGATTTTAAAAATTTTAGAACTTAATAAATTGATAAATTCAAGAGAAAACATTAAAATTCTTCCATATGCTTTATATTATAAGAAAGAAAAAGTTAAATTAAAATTAGAAGAATTTTCAGAGTATAACTCAATAA
>JAWCDI010000002.1:0-26728 GCA_044343505.1 Candidatus Aenigmatarchaeota archaeon
GCATCTTTGGCTGTTTGCAAGTAGCCTGCAGGTTTTTGTTGCAAAGCGTTCAGGGCTTCTGCTATCCTTGTGTAATAAGTTTGTGAAAAACCTGCTATGTGTCTAGCCGCTTCAAGATTATTTATAGCAGACCCTTCCCTGTTGTACTCAAGGTCATCTTGAGCTTGTCTCAAGAATTTTTTAGCTTCTTCCCTCCATTTCCTAGCCGAAGCTCTGTAGTATTCGCCAGTAACTATACCATAACCTCTAAACATTATCCCTAAAACGAAAACTGCGACGAAAACTGCGACAGACCAAGCGCCTACAAAACTGAATAAGACCCATACCATTTTCACGAACCAACCCATCGGAATTGTCATAAAAGTTATCACAAAAGCAAGAACAACGTTAACCCTCGGCATTCCCTCGAATATTTTAAGAGAAGATAGAAAAGCCCAAACTAGAGTGTAAATTGCCGTAAAAGGTAATATGAACAAATAGATTATCGCTGGTACATAACCCCAGTCTCTTGGTATTCCAATGTATCCTAAAACTTCTACAGCAGGATCTGGTAATTTATAGTACCTAAAGCTTTCTGGAACTTCCAAGTATTGGGGATATGGTACAAACTGTGGTAAAATGAACAACAAAACTATCAGGATTATGAATATTATAAGACCTGTTGGCATTCCTCCTTTCGGTCTTTTCAAAACACCACCAAGAGCTAGAAGGATTAAAACGAAGATTAAAATGAATATTAATCCCCAATAATCTTTTAGAGCAGATGTTATTTGTCCAAAAACATCCTGGCCTTGAGCCAAGTTAAAAATAAGTGCTGTTATTAACAGAACTGAAAAGGAGAAAATAACTTTTTCTTTCAAATTTCCTTCAAATTTCTCCATAATCTATATTTGAGAATGTAAATATAAATCCTATTTTTTGTAACGGTACAATAAAGCTACGGAAAAAATTAGCAATAGGGAGATGAAAGAATAAGCTATTATCAAGATTGCGTTCTCTAGGTAATAAGTGGAGGCGAACAGCACGTAAAAAGCTATTACTAGAGAAATTATCAAGTTCACACTAGGATTAAAAATCTTAACTTTCCTTAAAAAACCATAAGAGACCAAAAAAGACAGTAGGAACAACAAGAATTGAATCACGAATTCCACATTTACACCTTAATTTTTTCGTAATCCCTATACCACTGATATTTCCCTAAATTTTCTCCCAATTTTTCTGCTAAAGGTTTGAGCTTTTCCACTTCATTCTTCATCTCCCCAAGTATCATGGCTTTTTTGGTTAAATCGGTTTCCCTTTTGAACTTTTCCCATATCTCTTCACAATTTTTAACACCTTCTTCAAATTTCTTCTTATCACCAGTTGCTTCTTCTTTATACTTACCAATTTTCTTAAAAGCTAAACCACCAACACCAAATACATACACAAGAACAAAAGCAGCGACTGCTAGAAAAGCTGCGAAGAAAGGGAGCCAATAGGCGAGACCTAAAGAGTAAAGGGAAAAAATGCCTAAAGCTGAAATCACAAGAGAGAGCATGGAATTAAGCTTATTAACATTTTCGCCTAGAATTTTAGATTTTGTGAGTAGAGCGTAAATCAAGATATAGAATAAGAGGAAGGGTAAAAAAATCGAGAAAATCAATTCTTGCAAAGTTAAGCCAAAAACTTCCATAAAATAGATTTGTAATTGTAAGGAATAAAATGCTCTGTCTTCGTTAATGAAAAGGCTTAAATAATTAACTGTTTTATTCTTACATGGGAAAATATGGCAAGGAAAAAAGCTAAGCGTTTACACCATAGGAGAAGAATGATATCTTACGAGGATGGAGATTTTTTAATTCCCTTAGAAGAAACCCCATATGAAGCTTACATTTTAATTAAAAGGAAGGGAGTTAGAGGGTTGCCCTACAAACAAATATATGCTCCAACCAGAATTCAAGATGTTTTTAAAGATTATGAAAAGAGATTAAAAAAAATTGAAAACGAAATTAGCAGAATTAGCGAGTACTTAAAGCGAAATGATATCGACGATCCGCCTGAAAAAGAGTCTAAACCTAAAACGATTTGGCAACATATAGATGAAAGGATAGATGAAAAGATTCAGAATGCTCTCAAAGATCTTGAAAAAAAATTGGATGAAAAGTTCAATTTGATCTTGGAAAAAATTAAAAAACAAGAAAAAACTACAGAGCCTCAAGTTTCTCCCCAAGTCCAAATGAAAACACAAGAACCGCAAGAAGATCTTAAGAAAATTGCATCAGAGTACGTTGTGAGTAAAGAATATATAGAGGATGATGAAGATTTTAAAGAATATATGTCAAAAACAAAGAAATTAATGGAAGATGTGGAGAACGGGAAAGTAGATATCAAAAAACTTTTGGAATATGTAAGGAGTGAAACTTCAGCTTGTGAAACTTACGAGATGAATCCTTATATGCCTATCATAATCGCAGCGGTCAAGAATTCTCTAGAACTTCAAAAAAAAGAATATGAGGCATACGAAGCCTTTTGTAATACATTATATACCTTATCAGAATATGGAGGATTTAAGACTTGTAAAGCATTTTACAAAATGATAACGGGAGATGAAGAAGAATAAGTACTTAAACTATTTACTTAAGTAAATTTAATAAATCATCTACACTCTTTCTACCACTTATAATCTCATCTATCGTTTGTTTCACTTGTGCTTGAAGAACCTCACCTAAATTTGAATATGCTTGATACTGCAGCGTTCCTTTACCACCTACTATGCTTTGTAATGATTGATATAATGGTGTCCCTCTATAGCCCTTTATCTTCTTAACATAATCGTAAAGTGCTTTTTTTGCGTTTTTTTCGATCTCGAGGGCTGTCTTCATGGCTTCTTGCATTTCTTTCCCATATTCCTCAATCCTGTACCATTTTTCTACTATATTCCTTAATGCCATAACGAAGAGGGCTGCCAAAAAAACACCCGCTAAGCCCCAGGCACCATACCCAAACATGTCGAGCAAGAAAAATCCAAAAAGTTGTCTCATAGCGAACATCGATATCACAAAAGTTAAAACTCCTTTCACCGTTCCCGCAACGTTACCGAAAATAGCTTCTAAGCCAATTCCTGTCATTATGCCGTAGAGGAAAGCAACGATGAAAGCGAATGGCAAGATTATATAGAATATCGCGAATATGGTCCATCCTAAATCTCCAGTTTCTTTCGGAAAATAGCCAGTAGTTACACAACTCCAAATCGAAACAGCGTCTATAATTTTTTCTGGTTGTTCTTTTTCACCGAATAAAGTTGTGCATTTTTCTAAAGTTAATTCTTGAGTAGGATGTCTTTGAAGAGCTACTTTCATCACGTTTATTTCCAAAATCAGGATTAAAACGAAAAGACAGAAATAAGCTATGTTTCTTAGAATCTTTCCCCAACCGTAAGGTAAAAGACCACTTATCGCTATGAATATTCCAGCTAGTATTAGTGTTACATAAACTAAAGGATAAGACAAGAAATCGAGTTGGATTCCAAACAATGTAGGAATTAGGAGGAATGTTGCATAAAAAGCCACGATAATTACCACGCCAAAAACAAAAACTTTCCAGTTCACCATAATAATTATTTGGAAAAACAACTTTAAAAATATGTACAATGAATACTTAAAATGGTCTATCCTTTTTCATTTCGATTCTATCGGAAAAATTAAATCCGTGCTAGATGATGAAATTAATGTTGAAGGTGTTTTTCGCCCATTAACTGCTAAACTCTACATAATAACAGATTTTGATTTAACTTTAACAAGAGAAGATGGTCGCACAGTTTTTGAAGAATTTTATTTCAATCAACTCCCCAGGGTAAACAAAAAAATAGAGGAGAATTTGAATGAAATCAAAAAATGTATATTTGAGATAGATACTTCACCTTCAAATTTTGAAAAATCGCACAAAAAACTCAACAAGATATTGAAAGAGAGCAAGTTGACAAAAAGTCAATTCCTCGAAGCTTGCGTTGAAACTGGAAGGAGTAAAAACATAAAAATAGTTCATTACGCTAGGGAAGCTTTTATCGAATTAGAAAAAATGGGTTGTGTTGTTGGTATTAACAGTGGTTCGCCAAAAACAGCGATCGAAGAAATTTGTAAAAGGAAGATCGGTGTTGATAATTCGAACATAGCTGGATCTGAATTTCTCTTCGATGAAAAAGGTTATTTTTCAACCTCGTCTTTAAACTTGGGTGAAAATAAGAAAAAAAGCATGAGTGAATATTTCCTTCCTGAAACTTATTGTGATCTTTCTTTCTTGACCAACTCTAAAAAACCTAATTTGATATACGTCACGGATGATTTATCACATTTTGAAGAACCTGTTGTTGCTAAAGTTGGGTCTAAACTCGGGGTTACACTCTTCGTCGGAAAAGATTTAGAAAAATATGGAAATTATGAGTACGTGATAAATGCTCCTGAGTTGAGAGAAGATTTCAGGAAAATAAAACCTTACTTGAATTTGTATAGAAGGGCTAAAATTTTTTCTTCATTGTATAAACCTGAAGAGAGTGAAAAAATGATAGAACTCGCTGAAGAAATAAAATCTTATGATTACGAAGATTTTAACTACATCTCATCAAAAATAGAAGATTTCCTATCACTGAACGTTCTTTTTCCGAAATCTGTAAGTAGGATAGAAGAGAAGATTTATGAACTGAGGAAAAAATCGGAAATCAATGCTTTAAGAAAAGAAGAATTGAGAGAAATTGTAGAGCTTATGGAGAGTTTTGATCCG
This sequence comes from Candidatus Aenigmatarchaeota archaeon, assembly GCA_044343505.1. GTDB lineage: Archaea > Aenigmatarchaeota > Aenigmatarchaeia > CG10238-14 > SCSR01 > JAVZGQ01. The sequence goes on from JAWCDI010000002.1 coordinate 4,756, forward strand.
CTATTTCACGTTAACGAAAAAAGAAAAGAAGAATTGAAGAAAATCATTTCATCAACCTCTCCATGATCTTCTTCCTTTTTTCTTCCATCTCTCTTTCCCTCCTCTCTATGTAATCTTCAATCTCTATCAAAGCAACTTCATAAAGTTTCTTAAACTCTTTACTATCTGATTTGTTTAGAGGTAAGTCTGGTGGTATGTATTCGTCAGCTTTCCTCGCTTCTATCAACTCCTTGTAAAAATTTTCATTCTCCAGACATGCTTCTTCTAATTCTCCCATCAATTTTTCTCTTTTCATCTGAACTTTTATGTAAGGTTCGAAATCACTTCCAACCAACTTCCTCAATTCATTCACATCTTCTTTTATCTCTGAAAAAATTTCTGGGAGGTTTAAAATGACTTTCAAACTGGGTTCTTCAGGTTTTAATATTTCAATGGATAAAGAGTCCAAACGTTCTTTTATCTTGTAATTCGCTGTAATTTCATTCCTTTCTTCTTCACTTCTTAAGCCCAAGTAATCCAGGTCTTTTTCGTTAAAAGCTATGTAAAAATTCCAAGGATCTTCTAAAAACATCAAAGGTAAATAAATTTCCACACCTTCAAAACCCATCAACTTTGGCCCATGAGACACGACAACATCGATTTTCTTGTAGAGGTGATCATCTTCTAGAAGATAATCACCTTTCAAGCTATCACAAAAATAAACGATGAAAGGGTGTATACCTACCATTTTATCCTTAACTTCTCCCACCAATATAAATTTTCTTCCACTTTTCTCGAAAATTTTCTTGATAGGCCATTTCAATTTTTCCACAATCTCATCATACCCTACGTTTGGAAAAATACTCTCAACTCCCAACTCTCTTAAGATCAGGGCTTCACCAAGCTGTTGAAGGTAAGTTTTAATCCCTTCAACACTTTTAGGTGCGTTTCTCATGCTTGAAAGTTTTTGTATAGCATCTTCTGGCTTTTCGTAGTTATCAGCTATTATTTCAAGTATTTCGCAAACTTCTTCCAAACTTTCTGACCCCATAATTAAGAGTTAAAATTTAAAACATAAATCTAACCGTTTAGAAATATCTTATATGAGGATTTTTTTCATTTTGCTACTGTTGATAATTTTTATGTCAGGCTGCATTCAAAGCGGGGAGAAAAAAATTTCTGAAGTTGGTTTGAGTGCAACTTTAACATCTGCTAAGAAAGTTCCAGCTACAATGCCAACAACTTTCATTTTAACTATGAAGAACTTGGCTTCTGAAGATGCTGAAAATATAAAAGTTCACTTGACAAATTTAACCAACTGGCAAGTCGAAAAAGAATTACAAGAACTTAAAGTTCTTAGGCCAAACGACTTGTACAAATTTTCTTGGGTTGCTTATTCACCATCACAAAACAAAACTTTCACACCAGTTGCTAACATTTTTTATTTCATGAGCACGAAAGCAAATTTGAAGTTGAGGGTTTACGATAACGATTATTTAAACACACTTAAACCTGAAGAAAGTAAAAAAATAAAAGAAAAATCGGCCGTAATCTATTTCAATTCAAGCAAAAACGCTCCTGTGAAGCTGAACGTTAACGTTCAGCAACCTTTCATCTTAACTAAATACATTGAAACATTTCCTTTCGTCTTGGAGATAGAGAATGTAGGATCGGGAGAAGTTTACACTGATTTCAGCAATTACCCGCCTTTTGAAAGGGATAAAGGATATTTAAGATTCGAATTCGAAACAACCTCAACTTTAAATTGCGATTTCCGTGATGGTGAATTGATAAAAATTTCTAACAAAAACAAGAGTATTGTTTGTAGATTAATAGTAAATAAATACGATATCCAGAATTATACCGACTTCCAAGTTAATTTCTTATTGAGTTATACTTACTTGGATAAAGTTAAAGGTAAAATTGAAGTTATTTAGCAAAGGATGAAATTTAACTATTTCTGAAACAAAAAATTATTTAAATGGTCAAGGAATTGATGAATAAGATTTCATCCTTGGTAAAAGAAAAAATTGACAGCCTGTTGAGTAAAGTAAAGATAGTTGAGGAAAAAATAAAACTCGAAAGTTTGTTGAGTAAAGTAAAAAGAGTAGACGAAAAAATAGAGAAAAAAGTGGAAACGGGCAAGGGTTTATTGTTCAAACTTTTCTTCGCCTTCATAGCCACTTTCTTAATATTTTTTCCTTTTGTAATCCAACAAATAGCCACAACCTACTTGATCCTCTTCATAATAATACTTGTAATTTTGATAATCATCATAGTATTTGCCAAAGTTTTTCCTGGTACAGATGTGATCGTAAACATCGTATTCTGCATAATTTTTTTTGCAATATTGTTAATACTGTCTTCATCTTTAAACTGTGGTTCTCAAGCATGTTTTTGGATAATTTCGGCTAGATTCGGAACCCTTGGTGCGGTTGCAACTTTTTTCATAGTCCTTACTTTCTACTTAACCTTAATACCTATGATAAAAGATTGGAAGATTTACATAGTTGTCATTACAGTAATAACATCAATATTAATGTTCATCTTGATACCATTGTTAAGCCCAGCAAATTATTACAAGTTCTGCAAGCAAATTCCGTTCATGTACGGAACATCAATCTGTAAACCAAGGGAAGTAAAGGTTGATCCTATAAAAACAGTGAAGATACCAGTTGCTGGTGGCATAACAGTAAGGATAGAAACACCTTCAACACTTTACGGAGGAAACCCATACGAATTTACTTTCGTGATCACAAATTTGTATGACAGGGATATAAATTTCTTAATAAAACCTTCCATTGTAAGCTATTACGGTTCTAACATAGAATTCATTCAACCTTTCAACCAAAAAATCTCTTCTCTTAAACCAAGAGAGTTTTACCAAGATGTTGTTTTCCTCAATCCAAATGAAATGTATACTGGAAAAGGAACTTGTCCGTACACTACTGATCAAATATCCATTGCTACTGGTTTGCCTGAAGATAAAGTACCTTGCTCTCGAGGAAAACCTTGTGAAAATCCAAAAGCAAGTTGCACGAAATTAGATGTTTTCCAGTGTGCATGTGTTGATTGGAACTTGGCCACTTGTTCACGAAATCCCTTGAAAGTGAAAATGAATATTAAACATACAGGATTCTTTTTGGGTAATTCAAGCTTGTACTACTCAGAAAAAATCGTTAATCCTGTACGTGCAACCGAGCTGATACAAGGCCCTTTAAGGGTAATAATAGAGTTCATCCCAAATCCATATGTAGCAACAATTCATGGATACAGGGAAGATGTTTCTATGTTCGTCACTTTTCAGAATTTTGGTGGTGAAATACGCTTAAATAATTTTAAAGTCTTGCCACAAAAAACAGTTATTCATACGATAGACAAAGAAAAAGAAATCGAGCTATTAGAAGAAGTTGGAACTGAAGTGATTAGTTGCAGAAGTTTGGAAGAAATTTTACCAGGAACTCTTAAATCTGGATCTGAAATTGGTGGAAAATTGTGTACACTTAAACCACCTTTCGTTAAAACAACGTTGATAGATTTGAGAAATAAAGAAGTTATTGAAGTTAACAACGTTACTTATTCTTTCATAAATAATTACTGCTACAAAGTTAAACCTAACATAACTGAGCGAGGATATGTTTTTTGGAGTACGAATTGGGATAAAATTTATGAGACTGTTTCTGAAAGTGGACTTTGTGAACTTTTGAAAAAGGAAAACGTGAAAGAAAGAGAAATAGTTAAAGAATCTCTTTCATACGTTCATGTTTTACTGGAACTTGAGTATGAAAGGGAAATAGATTTTTACTCTGGGGAAATCGTACCTTACACAAGAACTGAAGAATGTATGAAAGTTGAAGAAATTCAATAAAGAGTTGCACAAAAAGCATCACACTGGTTTTGTGGATCCTCTAGACAATTCTCTAAATATGTTTTTTGTATGTCAGAGTAGAATTTTAAGCATTTTCTGAAAAACTTTATGTTATCTCCCTCCAATTCTCTTCCATCCCACTTGATTGTACCTTCACATGCTTTGATCAAATTTGTCCTACAAGTTGATTCATCTACAGGAGATAGAAAAGGAATCCATCCTTTTACCCACATGATGTATATAGCAACTATCACAGCTATTACTGCCAAAATTATCCCAATTATTTCTGCTGTTGTCAATCCCTTCATATTTTAAATTTTGTTTCCATTACTTAAATATTTTCTACAAAAAAACCATTCCTTAAAATTATCGTCACGTTGGGATTATCTAGAATTGTGAAAGAAAAGTCGTTAGAAGAATATTCGTACTTCATACTACTTGGAGAAGAAAATTGGAGTACGAGTTCGTTTCCGTTTGGAATTATCTTTATTTTACCCATAGATATTTTCACACCAGCTTTTTCTTCCAATTCTTCCATGTATTCGTTGAAGATAATCGAAATGTTCTTTTCAAATCCTTCCAAATCTTGTACTTGAGAAAATGAAGAATATCCACTTCTCTTCAAAGCTTCTTCGAAAGAATAATAAAGTGAGTAAGGTAATCCTCTTTTAACAGATTCCATTTTGTTAACGGCTTTAATTATCTCTAGTTCTTTAGCCGTTTGTTTAAGAGTTATTTGTTTTCCTATGAAAACGTTCAAGAAAAATCCCTCTAACAAGATCAATATAGCTACAGCAACTAATGCTATCTCTATAACACCCTTCATTCATACACCAGTATTAACTCTTCCACGAGCTCACGTTCATTGTAGGGTTTAAATATGTATATTTCACCCACGTTCTTCTTTGGATTGCAGTTCGAATTCAAAATCACTTCTTTCTCTGTTACGATCTTAAAACATCTTGACATGGATAAAGTTTCTATCACATGATATACTTTATCCTTCATATCATCATTAAAACCATTCGAATCTCTTTCCGAAAAAACTTGATACATCGAATAGCTTTCATTGTATTTGGATGATACTAAAGTTAACAAGATCAATTGTGAATCTTGATATTCATATTCTTGTTTCAAATTTATGTTCAAATGATATTTCAAAACTAAAATTGGTAATGTTAAAGAAATAAAAATAGTAGAAGTTGCCATAACACCAAGGATTGCGATTGTTATGGGTAAAATACCTTTCATAAAAACTCACCGATTGCTACCGAAATTCTACCTAGATGTAATTCACCGTTTGGATACTTTATCATCACAGGTAAACCTTGGGAAGAAATTTTCGAAGTTGTGAATATAGCTTTCACGTTTGCTGGCATGGTATTTTGAACACAATTCTTTACGTCCCACGGTTGCCATAAACCGAGAACTATTCCACCAACTGCCCATCTGAATATTGAACCAACATCGAGCTTAACGTGCTCCGACAAACACTTCAAAAACTTGTTTATTGAAGTACCTTCCAAAGAAATTGGACCAGAAAGTAGAGTTGCCCAACCTTTACAATTTCCTGAACTATCACATTCTTCCAAATCCAAAACTCTAACTAGTATTATCGAATTTGGATAACCTATCCCTATATTTTTAGTTTTCAATTCTTGAGAGAGAAAAATGTACTCTCGTGAAAAAATATTTTCAAGTTTTTCGGAATCAAGAATACCTCTCATGATTTTGCCATCTTTTTCGTAAGCTATTTTTTCCGAAGATATTAAAAGGTTGGCCAGATTTATCGCGCGTCTTTCTAAAGTATTTTCTTCTATCGCAACATGGACTTCGAGTATTCTAGAAATAAAAATCCAGTAGATAAGAGCTATTAAACCAACTGCAAACAAAGCACCGAGTATTAAATTTAAAGTTATCACCAAACCCTTATTCTTTTTTTCCGTAAAAAACATAGTTCGAAACACCTTCAAATCTTTTTTCTATGAAAAAATGATTAACATTCCTTTGTTCTTGCTCTATCAGTTCTACTGCGAACGGTTGTGAACTACTTGCCTTTTCCATGTATTCCACTTTAAATTCAGGTTTAATCATTATATTCCTTTCTTTTATACTAAAAGAGTACGTCACATCTCTTGAAGGAAAGAATTCTATTTTAATTTCGTTTGGTGCTGAACCCGAAATCGTGATAAAACCAGAAAGTTGTCTAGCAACACTCTCGGCAGATGTTTTACCAAACAATTCTATCATTTCCGATAAAAATTTTGGAAATATTATTGTAAAAAAAACTATCACAGTTAATATCAACAACATTATCCCTATTATATCTGAAGTTACAACACCCTTCATCCGACCATCTTTTTACATTCTTCGACACTTGGTTTAACTATCTCAAATTTTTCACAACCGCTTTTCGGTTCAATTTCTTCCCAATTTGGATTTTCTCCCTGTATTAGGGACGAGCAATAACTCCTTTGTTTTATCTTACATCTAAACTCGTTAGCTTCATTTTTTTGAATTTCAAACCATTTCCAAAAAATAACAAGTCCTGCAAGCAACATTATCCCTATAACAACTAAAACAAAAATTGCAGTGCTGCTAACCCCCGAGCGCTGCATATTTTTCTTCACCTAAGAAAAGTGTAAATACGCTGTTTACTGCCCCGAATTCATGAAACATCGTAACTATTTTTACAGTCTTATCTTTCCACAAATTTAACTCTTTTAAAGAATCGTGGGTTGCTATTATATTCGTTCCTGCTGCTACACAATCTTCTTTCGTACCAGTAGATTGAATAACATCTCTATCAATGATAACCCAATTCTCACTTATAGTGCCTCCTGTTATAAGCGTCCATGCATTTTGAATACCTGACCAAATACCACCACCAAAGATGGAACCTAGGATCGATAAAATATCGGGACCTGATGTATGTGTTGGTATAATACATCTAACATCGCTAATTTTTTGACTCCCCAATTGAAGATGTGATTTCTCAATCTTTTCTTTATCTTTTGTTTTGAATATTACCGGATACTTTGGATTACAAATCCTCCTAGAGAGTTCTGGTGCACCAAACCCAAACCATGTTTTCACGTATGCATCATCTGGAAGATCTCCACCCAAACCATAAGGCTCCCCTGTACAAAAATCTTGACATGTACAAAACTCACATTCATCCTTATCTTTCCAACTCAATTCTTGTACTTTCATACTCATGCATCCTTCAACACATCTGTAAATAGAACACAAAATTGCTTTTTCAGCATTACTCAATTTAACTATACCAAGCGCAAGCTGTAATTGAAGCAAAAGATTTGGGAAAATTTTAAAAATAACGAAAACTGCTAGTATGAAGAAGATGACCGCAAGTATTAAAAAAACCGTACGCTCCATCGTAGATGCTTTCATAATAATACTTTTGATTTCAATTTAAATTAACACATACCTATGCTCTTGCAAATATTATCTTTTATACCTTTCAACGATTTTGAAACAAAATCACCAAAAGCAGGAATTAATTTCATTATGATGATTGTGATTATAGCTATAGCTATAACCAATATAACCAAGTTTATTATCGTCATCTCCAAACCTTTCATCCAGGACCTCCCAAAAATAGTCTTTCTAATATTTTTTTCCCAACTAAATAAAATAAAGCTATGGCAAGCAATACCAACAAGATGAAAACCAGGGATAAAAGAGTCCTCGATCCTTTCTTCTTCATATCAATCCTCCTTCTAACTTCAGGAAACTAGAAACCCCGAAATATAAGGATAAAACTGTTAAAGAATAAACTAGGATAGCTATCAACATTATTTTCCCCATATCTCTAGTTTTATTCACTTCATCTTCACCATAGTTCAATTCACCCAAGAAGTAAGAAATCAAAATAACCATTTCTACCATATAAATTCCTACCATGATTTGAAAATAATGGAAAGGCATTTGTTTTCCTATGTTTGGTAAAAAACTGAGCGAGGATGCTGTTACATCACCGATCGTACCACCACCTAAGAATTTTGCTATTTCTTCCAAATTTCCACCGAAGAATGAAAAGATATAAATAACCACGGCCATCAAACCAACAACTATACCTGCAGACAAAGGAGCGAAAACCCAAGCTTGAATCTGCATATCAGAAGTTGTTTCAGATAATATTTCACTCGTGGCTTTATCAACCTCATCTGCATCTTTAAGAAATTCGGACATAGTTTTCAGAGCCATCGATAAAAAGATCATACCTTTCTTTGAAATATCGACCAACAACCTGAGAGAAGAAAAAATTATCCTGGAAGGATAAAATTTATAAACTCCGACTTTTTCGTCCATGATAGCCGATTCAAAAGACATGCCCAAAGATTTAACCCTGGATAAAATTTCCTGGAACAACTTCTTTATTTCTAAAGTCTTAATCCTTGGTAATAAATCTTCTATGTTCTTTTCTATAGGTTTGCTACTAGTCGAGATTACACTCAATTGAAAAAGGGCTACAGGCAATTCGCTTTCAATCTTCAAGATCTCTTCATTCTTCTTCAAGCTTCTTGAAATCGATAAAAAAGAATAAACTATAACTGAAAGTGAAATCATGAGAACTGTGAAGTAAGAATATAAAAATTGTTCTAAGGAGAAAATTTCTTTGGAAGGAATCAAACGGCAGATGAAATAAAAGGATGACAAAGCTATTGGAATTGCTAGGATTATCGCATATTTTTTCATCTCCTTGAATTCTTCAAAATTTTCAAGTTGAACTTGATGGTATGAGTATGGTTTCATGTGTATGTGCTGTTTAAGGAATATGTAAACCATTGAAGGAAAGAGTATCGTGTAGGAGAAAACCAACAATTCAGGCTTAGCTATTTCTGGTATGAAGATTATCAACATGGGGAAAAATATCAATCCCAACATCGGTAACAATATACCAAAAGCGTTGAGTATTTTCAAAGGACTTCGCATTTCTATTGCATATTTTTTCATCCTAGATTTCGTACCTTCTATCATCAATTCAACTGCTTGCTTCAAAGTATTCTCCATTCTATCAAAAGGCTGTACCACACAACTTTTGAGAAGTGATAAAGCATCTACAAACTCTTCGCTTTCGCTTTTCCACTTTTCTATCAACTCATCTATTCCTTGAACTACAGATATCAAACGCCCTGTTTCCATATCCCAGAGAATTTTCTTTAGATCCAATCCAAGCGGTCCTGACAAGTTGGAAGCAGCGAAAGCCACAGCAGCTTCTAAGCTTGCATTTGTTTTCATTGAAATAGACATGTAAACTACAGCCAAAGTCATCTCTGACGCTGCTTTAGCTCTGAAGTGTTTTGTAAGGAATCGTGTGTAGGAAAAAAGATAATAAAAGATTATAGAATAGAGTATGAGCATTATAAACAAAAAAGATGTGGAGAAAATTTTGAATATGAGTAATAGAAGAGAAATCGAAAATACCAAGAAAAACGGAAATAGGATAGCAGTTGATATCACTCCATTTGGTGTTATTCTCAAGTGACAAAAATTTATTTCATCTATTAACTTTTTTTCCAGGTCTTTTGGTATAGGTACTTTAACTTTATCAAAAAAATTACAAAATTTTTCGTACCAAGAAAGTTTTCTGTAAACGTATTCACTTTCTAAAAATTTCTTGTAGGCTTCTATCATCTTATCCTCTCTTTAAACCAACTCAACCATTTCTCATATATCATTTTTGAATCCAAACTTCCGACTTCTTCTCTAACTTCTTCCGAAATCATGTGGAACATTTCATTACTTTCAACAACCATAGGAGCTTCTAGTATGTCATCTCTATTCAACTCCCTAGCGAAATCAACCATTGTCTGCTTTATTTTAGCTCTTAGCAAAATGTTATCCCAAACAGCATCCCAATTTCCCCTCCATTCCCTCACCCTCTTAGCGATTTCGTTCAAAACAAAACTTTCCCCGTTTATCAGAACATCCGTTGGCTTCAACTTATCTTCTTTAGCAGAATATTCCATAAGTGTAACAAAACCTCCCTCATCTAGTGGGTCTTCTTTCCAATGTTTTCTCACTTCTGTCAATTCCACAACTCTCCTGAATCTTCTCAACCCATCAGGAGTTTTTAGTAAGTTACATATCGTTATCACGTCTAAAGCTTTAAAGCTTGTTGGAGGTACTTTCAAATCGTTAACAACTCTGTCGAAAACACCATAAGCAGATTCACCATGAATAGTGCCCGCAACTAAATTAGCTAGGGCTCCTATCCTCATCGCTTCGAACAAAGCTAAAGCCTCAACGCTTCTCACTTCTCCTATTATTAGAACAGAATCACCAAGCCTTAGAGCAGTTCTCAAAGCTTCTTCAGCTGGCAATTCTGCCTCAACCCTAGTTATCACCGATCTCGATTTTAACCTTTCTATGTTGTAGCCCAATTCCATAAGTTGGACTGCTGGAAGCTCTAGAGTGTCTTCAACAACACATATCCTGAACTTCTTCATAACTTCGAGCATTATAGATCCTAGCAAACTAGTTTTTCCAGATCCCCTTCCACCAGCTACTAACAAACTCCTTCCACCATCTATTATGAAACTCATCAAGCCTGCGTAAAGGGGGTCTATAAATCCTGTTTTTATGAAAAGTGGGAAAGTCCATGGTTTATCCCTATGCCTCCTGAAAGCGTAACCCAGGCCATAAGGAGATAAAGTTCTTGTTATAGCCGCAACCCTTGCCCTTCCTCCTGGGATTATAAGTTCTGTGTCTAGAACTGGATTGGCTTCGTCTAATGGTCTGCCCGAATAAAGCCTGAACCTCGTAGCCCAAGATTCTGCATCTTCTTTTGTTGGTAATAAGTTAGTTTCACATTCTTCAAATTCTGAATGATTAACGAATATCGGTGTTGAGCCTATTGGTGAATTGATGTAAACATCTTGAATTTTTTCATCAGCCAATAAAATCTCCAAAACACCGAAGCCTGCTGTATACCTTGCTAGTATTTGTGCCAGTTCTTCTATTTCTTGCGAAGAAAGCTCTATTCCCCTACTCCTTGCTATGTCTCTTATCAAATCCCTCCCTATGCTGAGGAATACTTCCCTTGCTTTTTCAGGTTCCGTGAATTCTTTTTCAGAAGGTCTGTGCTCCGCTAAATACCTTCTTGCAAGATCTAGTATAGCATATTTATCTTCACTCAAAGTGAACTCTGGTGGAATAACGTGGTAAAAATACCTTATTTTCCCGGGAATCTTGAATATCTCTACAGAAGTTTTACCTACGAAATATTTTTGAACAGAAACGCCTTCTTTAGGAGGTAGTATCATGTAACGCGTGAGCATGAAGTTTGGTCTTATCAGTGGACGAAAAATTTGTCTGTAGAAGCTCCTGTCCCCAGGTTTAAACTTTGAAAGCACTGGTTTGGCTAGTTGAATTAAAGTGCAATTGGATAATATTTTTTCCATAGGTAATAGAACGTTTTTTAAGTACTCTGAATGGCACTTCTTCGAAGTACCTTGTGCTCTTTCTTCCATTATCTTTTCTCTGTTTATGATCTTCTGCAAACTCCAATAAGCTCTAACAGGATCTTTTCTTAACAACTGCGTTACGATAAACTCCAACTCAGAAATCCTACTTGCAAATAAATTCTCGCATTCTCTGGGACCAAATTTACTTATAGATATCAATTTTTCTTCGTTTAATATTTTGAAGTAAGCATCGGCTATTTCCCTCAAAAGTTTTACTTGCTCGTAATCGTATTCTCTTTCCCTACTCTCTACTAAAACGATTCTTTCAGCTGCTTTTACTTCAAGTAAAACATCTATAACCACAGCCATACAAGCTTCTGAATCTTCTATGCTCGGTTCTATAGCCCAGTTCATCGCGTTTATTCTAACAGTATTATCAACAACCTCGTAATCAACCATACAATTAATTTATCTATTCTGTAAAACAAATGTTTATTGATAGATGTGCCTGCAAAAGAACATGAACCGATCTTAACTACAGAAGTTATAAGAAGGATGAATGAATACAGTGGAAGGTTGAAAAATGTTGAAATGAGGTTGGACAGGTTGGAGAGTAGGATTACTAGTATAGAAGAAACTGTTTTAGTTCAACTCAACAACTTGAAAATCGGGTTGGAAAAATTAACCCAAAGATTATCTTCATTTTCAGAAAAGTTAGCGAGTATTGAAAATGAAATAGTTAGGATAAACAAAGAATTGGGGAAAACTGCTTTGAAGAGCGATATTAAGAAGATAGAAACTTTCATAGATTTGGTGAATCCGGTTACTTCCAAGTTCGTGACAAGAGAAGAATTGGAAAGGGTTTTAGAAGAAAGGTTGGAAAAGAAATCATAAATTTGTATTTAAAAACAGAATAATTATAAAGAGAGTATGCCTTTACCATTCTTACAACAAAAGCCTGAAAGCGTTAAAAAAGTTCCTATAGATAGAGTTAAAGAGCTTTCTTCTAGAGGGTTTTCAGAAGTTGAAATAATAGATATATTGAGGAAAGAAGGTTATTCCCCTGAAGAAATAGATTCTGCTTTAACAGAAGCTCTGAAATTCGGGGTTAGCGGTATTTCTCCACCTTCCGAAGGTCCGGTTAATTTACCAAAACTTGAAGAATTAGAACCAAAACAAGCAGTTGCTGAAGTTCCAGAAACTTCTATTCCAGAAGAATATTATTACACATCACAGCCTTACCAACAACCTTACCCAACTGAAGATTACATAGATCTCATAATCAGGGAGAGGACAGCTGAGTTAGACGATAAATTGAGAGAATTCACTTTAAAATATTCTGAACTCGAGAAGAGATTTTCTGAACTAAAGCAACAATTAGAAGAATTGATAAAGAGTAGGAGCACTAGCGAACAACTTATCTTGGCAAGGCTTGATGAATTCAAATCACTTTTGAGTGAGCTAGAAATAAGGGTAGCTGGTATGGAAAAAGCTTTTAAAGATGCACTACCAGCGCTTATAGAAAGTGTGAGGGCTTTGAGCGATGTAGTACAAAGGATGAAAAAGCTTGCTTAACAAACTTAAATTTTTCAGAAATAAAATAAAATTGAGGAAAATGGGTAAAATAATCGGGATCTCGCTCGCTTTAATATTATTAACATGTCTCCCTTCCTTATCTTCAGCACAAAATCCATTCCTAGAAATGGTGGAAAAATTCAGGTTGATAGGTGTTTTTGATATGTTTTTATTCTTATTCTTCTTTTTGGTCTTTTACGCACTTCTAGCAAAATCGAAGATCTTGGGGGGTAGTGTAGGGTTGAATGGAGTTGTGGCTGTCATAGCGGCTTTTTTCTTAACACTTTATTCAACGTTCACGGGATTCAGTTTGATAGAACCTTTATCCAGATTTTTCACTCAAGTTGGTGTTATAGGCTTAATGTTCATCGTAGGCCTTGTAGTGGCAAGTATCTTCTACCCAGACCTTCCTAGAGTGTTGGCTGAACACATAAAAGGGACTACTCTACTCTACATAATGATACCGATAGCACTTGCCCTTTTAATAACTTCCAGGTCTATCTGGGTTCTATGGGCAGGATACAAAGCAACTCCTGGTATGAGTAGTGATATCATGATACTCGTGGTGGGTTTGATAATATTCGTAGTTGTTTTACTAATAGCTGCATTAATAGGTGGTAGGAAGTGAACCCATTCGAATTTTTAATACTAAAGCTACAACAACTCGGTTTCTTCACTTTCTTACTCCCATTCATACTCATGTCTGCTGTTCTCTACGGGCTACTCAGGAAATCACAAATATTCGGACCACCTGAAAAGAATGTGGCTGTTAATGCAGTTGTTGCTATAGTAGCGAGCTTCATGGTATTATCAGCACCTATAATAGCTGGGATAAACATAGAACAACAACTCGCTAAATTCTTCTTACAAAGTATGGTAGCGAGTGTTGTTGTAATGATATCTGTCCTCATAGCAGGTATGTTTTTCGGTCCAGACCTTCCTGGTAAGATCCAAGAAAAATTGGGAGCAAGGTATTTAGGAGCGTTGTTAGTTGGTGGTATCATAATAGGTATAACTCTCCTAGTAACAAGTGGTCTCACGAGTATATTCTTTCCAGAAGGTTTTGTTGAAATACCAGAAGATGTTGTGATATCCGTAGCCACGATAGCTGTGCTGCTATTAGTTATAGCTGGGATAGTAATCTTCGTCAGTCGTGAAGAGAAGAAGAAATAACTTTCAAGAATTCTCTTTCCGTGAAATGGAGTAAGCCAGGGATTATCAGAACCGCTGGTTTTTTCACTTCCTCCTTCAATAAATCACGAACTTCTTCGTAAAATATCCTCGATTCTTCGCTTCCTATCCTAGATGCAACTATTATTCTCTCTTTCAAGTCTATCACGTTTTCTCTTCTCGATTCTTCTATTTTGATTAAAATTTCAAGAGCTTCTCTAACATCCATTATTTTATTTCCATCAGCCTCTATATCAAGAAGACAAAGGGTGTGTAGCCCTCTAGCTTTATTCATCTTTATTACATCGTAAACTGATTCCGGAAGCTTACCTTTAGTTTTCTCCAGGAAAGGTATCGTGACGCATGGGCCAAACTTGTAGATGTGAAGGCCTGTTTCGGCAACAGCAGAAAATATGGAAGAATTGTGAATGATTTTGGTTTTTATGTTCCTTTTCTTGGCTTCTAAGATCAGAGCCGAATGTGTTGTTGCTACCAACGGGTCTCCCCCAACTAGAATCACAACATTTTTTCCTTCAGCTTCCTCCAATATTTTTTCCGAATTTTCTTCCAAATCTTTCCTTTTCAAAACTTTAACTTCCTTATTCACGAGCTCTTCCAATTTTTTAACATCCCCAAACCAAAATGTTGTGTAAATTTCTAAGTAAACCTTATCTGCCTTATTCACCTCTTCCAATCCTCTCAAACTCAAATCTTTCTCGTCGCAAAGCCCTAAACCAACTAAAGTAAGCATAATTCAATAATTTTCTGAAAAATATTTATGAAGATTTTGTGTGCTGGGAAATCTGTTAAAGGTGAAGATCATGAATGTAATGAAGATAGCCTACTCGTAGAGCCGAAGTTAAGAATTTTCGCTGTTGCTGATGGTGTTAGCATACCTGAAGGTGGAAAAGAAGCTAGTGAGAAGGTTTTGAAATATTTGAAAGAATTTTTCAAAGGAAATTTGAAAGAAGCTATAGAAAAAGTTAATCAAGTTTTTATAGAAGAGAAGATCAAGAAAATTTCTAAAGGTTTTACAACGATCTCAGCGGTTCATTTTAAAAGAGATTCGGTCGAAATTTGTAACGTTGGTGATAGCATCGTTTTTTTGGTCAGGGATGGGAAAATAGAAACGCTATCCTTAATCGACAAATTACCAGGGACTAGCATTTTAACACAAGCGATTGGAGAAAGGTTAGTGAAGGTTCATGAATCTAAGAAGAAGTTGAAATCTGGTGATTTAATAATTTTAACAACAGATGGTATAACTGATGTTTTGAACGAATTGGAAATTCTGGAGGAAGTTAAAAGAGAGGATGATGTTGAAAAAATAGTTGAAAATTTGATAAAAAAAGCTGAAAGAAAGATAAGTGCTTACAACGACGATAAAACTTTGATAGTTGTAAAGGTGGTTGATTGGCGATCGAAATCATAGGTAATAAGGAGAAAGCTGTAGCGATAATTGAAGTTCGTGAAGATGAAGATGAAAAGAAGCTGGTAGAGGAGATATTGAGAAAACATAAGAATGTGAAATGTGTGTTGAAGAAAATATCTGAAAGAAAAGGTGATTTGAGGCTCAGGGAGTATGAATTGATAGCTGGTGACGACACTGAAGTTGTGCACAAAGAGTATGGATACTTGTTAAAACTTGATCCTAGAAAAGTGTATTTTTCACCGAGGGAAGCCGAAGAGAGGCAGAGGATAGCAAAACAAGTTTTTCCTGGAGAAAAAATTTTAGTGATGTTTTCTGGCGTGGCTCCTTACGCCATAGCTATAGCTAAAAAACAAACTCAAGTTGAAAAAATTTACTGCGTGGAAAAAAATGAAAAAGCACATGAATATGCCAAGGAAAACGTGAGGATAAACAAGCTTTCTGATAAAATAGTTTTAATACATGGAAATGTTGAGGAAGAAGTGGAGAAATTAAGAATTAAATTTGATAGGATAGTCATGCCTTTACCCTTTGGTGGAAAGAATTTCTTGGATATAGCTTTCAATTGTATTAAAAATGGTGGAAAAATACATTTTTACTCGATAGTAGAAGATGAAAATTATTCCAAAATCTTGGAAGAAATAACTAAAATTGCAAGAAATTTTGGTAAAGAAGTGAAAATATTGAATTTGAGAAAAGTTTCAGCTTATGCACCTAGAAAGTGGAAAGTTTGCGTTGATTTAGAAGTGAAATAAAATGCGGGGATCGCCTAGAGGTCGATGGCGCGAGGTTCAGAGCCTCGTGGCTTAGTGCCTTCGTGGGTTCGAATCCCACTCCCCGCATTTTCTCTACACATTTCCTCATTTTCCTGAAGCTAACAAAAGCTTAAAATTTTTGAATAGAATATTTTATATGTGGAAAAAAATTTTGAAAAAATTTTAATAGGTGGATTGTACGATTGTGAAGAAAATATAGATGATCCTGAAAATGTGTCTAGAACACTTAAAGAAGCTGCTAAATTGATGCAAGTCGAGCCTGTAGAAGAGTGTTATCATAAGTATGAACCGTATGGTCTTACTTACACTATCATCATAAAAGAATCTATAATAACTTTTTCTTCTTACCCAGAAAACAAAAGCGTATTGCTTTATTTATCGAGTTGTAACCCCGATTCAAACTTGAAAGAAGCTTTCGAATATGTAGCAAGAAAATTTAAGAGCCGTGAAACTAAAATATTCTTCAACCACTCTTTACCATTAAGAATAAAAGATGTTTGAAAATGTTTTTAGAATGAATAAATGTTATAACTTTAAATACTATTCTAACTAAATTTTAATCGTGTGAAGATGGGTGGGGGTTTTTGCCTACTCAAAAAACCTTAATTTATTCGAAGAAGTAGACGTAGAAATAATCAAAATTGAAAAATTTTCTTTTAATAACATCTCTTCTGTTGAGTTTATCTCTGATACTTTTAAAATGAGAAGATTTTGTCTGACAAATGAAAAATATTCAAATGAAAAAATATTTATAAGCTCGGGTGGCAGAACCAGGCTATGCAACCGCCTGCAGAGCGGTGGATGCGGGTTCGAATCCCGCCCCGAGCTCTCGTGAGAAAATGCTAAGAGTATTCAACACACTAACGAGAAAAAAAGAAGTTTTCAAACCAATGAAAGATAGAAAAGTGAAGATGTTCGTTTGTGGGCCAACGGTCTACGATTTCTCACACTTGGGACATGCTAAAACTTACATTCAGTTCGATGTCATAGCCAGGTACTTAAGGTACAAAGGTTTTGAAGTATTTTATCTTCAAAACATAACTGATTTGGACGATAAGATAATTGATAGGGCCAAGAAAGAAGGAACCGATCCACAAACTATAGCGAGGAAGTTTGAAAAAGAATATTATGAAGATATGAAAGCTTTGGGTATAACTTCTGTTAATAAATACGCCCGAGCAACAGAGTACATAAAAGAAATAATAAGTCAAGTTGAAAGATTGATTAAAAAAGGTTACGCTTATGAAATAGAAGACGGTATTTACTACGATATAAGTAAATTCAAAGAATATGGAAAGTTATCTGGAAGGACTGCCCTCGAAGCTGAGGATGCTGTCTCTAGGATAGATGAAAGCGTTAGCAAGAGGAATAAAGGAGATTTTTGTTTATGGAAGAAATCCAAGCCAGACGAACCAAAGTGGCCTTCTCCATGGTTTGAAGGAAGGCCTGGATGGCATATAGAAGATACAGCTATAACAGAAGCACATTTCGGTCCTCAATACGATATCCACGGTGGAGCTAGGGATTTGATATTTCCCCATCATGAGGCTGAAATAGCTCAAATGGAAGCAATTTCGGGGAAAAAGCCTTTCGTTAAATATTGGCTTCACACAGGTTTTCTAACAGTTAACGGAAAAAAAATGTCCAAGTCTCTTGGAAATTTCATAACGATAAGAGAGGCTTTGAAAAAATATGATGCCGAAACTATAAGATTGTTCTTTTTATCTTCCCACTACAGGAGTCCGATAGATTATAATGAAAAGAGTTTGGAACAAGCTAAGAAGAACGTGGAGAAATTTTACAACACGATTAAAAATCTGGAGGGGGCGAAAAAGAGGAGAAGTTTGAATAAAAGGGAGAGGATGTTTGAAAAGTTTTTGAAGAAAATTGAAAAAGAGTTTGAAGAATGTATGGATGACGATTTCAACACACCAAAAGCACTTCTCTGCCTCCACAAACTATCCAATAAAACCAATGAAATTTTGAACAAACAGAACGGAGAAATAGCCAAAACACTTGCGATAAAAATTGTGAATACTTTTAGAAAATTTGGACAAATTTTTGGTATACTTCAGAAAGAGGTAAGAATTGAGGAAATACCGGAAGAGGTTAAAAAGCTTGTTGAAGAAAGAGAACGATTGAGGAAGAGAGGGGAATTTGAAAAAGCCGATTTGTTAAGAGAAAAAATAAGAAGTTTGGGTTACATCGTAGAGGACACGAAAAAAGGCCCTGTATTGAAGAAGATCAACCCCTGAACTTTATGTTTACGAACTCTTTTCCCCTATCTACCATCTCTTCAATTCTTTTTTCTTCAAAAGGTGAAAAAATTTTTTTAGAAATGATATCGTTGAATTTCTTGAAATTTTGTAAATAGTAAACTTTTGCACCTTTCAAACTTTTGCAAATTTCAATCACGTCTTCAACCGAATGTAACTCTTTGACAAGGGTTGTTCTGAACTCGTAATCAATCCCGGAAGAGATCAGTATATCTATTGATTTTTTAACTTTCTCGAAAGTTTCCCTATTTAACTTTTGCACTATTTTTTTGTACGAGCTGAATTCTAACCTAGTCTTAACATCCATGGCCACGTAATCTACCAATTTCTCTTCGATCAAATCTGAAAGCATCTTCGGATTGCTCCCGTTAGTTTCGAGGCCAATTGAAAATCCCATCGATTTGATCTTTTGAATTAAAATGGGTAAATCTTCGTTCAAAGTTGGTTCTCCTCCCGTGAAAACAACAGCATCTATGAACTTTTTGTTTTCATTCAAGTAAGAGAGTATTCTATTTTCACCCATACCTTTAATTTTCTTAATCTCCTCTGGTAAAACGAGTTGAGGTACGTAACAGAATTGACATCTGAAATTGCATCCAGCCAAGAAAATTATAGAAGAAATTTTTCCTGGATAATCTATCAAGCTTGTTTTCTGAAATCCTGCTATCAACATTCTATCATTTTTTAAAAACTTTATCAAAAGTTTTTCTCTGCTTGAATTCTTCTTGCTTACCTTCATTCCATTGATCAACAGGTCTTAAATAACCAACAACTCTGGAGTAAACTTCTGTTTCAGAATTACAAACAGGGCATTTCCAATGCTCTCCTGAAACGTAGCCATGGGTTTGGCAAACGCTGAATGTTGGTGTTATGGTTATGTAAGGTAATCTGAAATTCTCGAAAATCTTTTTAACAAGCAAACCAACGTTTTCAGGAGAAACTCTTTCACCAAGCCAAATGTGTACCACTGTTCCCCCTGTGTACTTTGCTTGAAGCGCATCTTGATGTTTTAAAAGTTCCCAAAGATCATCTGTGTAATAAACTGGTAACCAAGTTGAGTTGGTGTAATAAGGCTCTGCTTTCCTTGTCTTGACATCGGTTTCATTAGCCACTATTATATCAGGGTATTTCTGTTTATCTTTTTTAGCCAAGCTATAGCTTGTGCCCTCTGCTGGCGTAGCTTCTAGATTGTAAATATTTCCTGTTTCTTCTTGAAAATCCGCTATTCTTTCACGCATGAAATCCAAAACTTTCAAAGCAAATTTATAACCTTCCTCATCACCTATTGAACATTTGAGGAAATTCAAACATGCTTCGTTCATACCAATTAAACCAATCGTATTGAAATGATTTTTCCAATAAACACCAAACTCCTCTTTTATCCTTCTCAAGTAGAATTTAGAATATGGATAAAGTCCTCTTTCTGTGAACTGTTCCAAAACACTTCTTTTTATCTCTAAAGCTTGTTTTGCCAGTTCCATCAGATTTTCCAATCTTTCAAAAAAATCTTTTTCGTCTTTAGATAAATAACCTATCCTTGGCATGTTTATAGTTATAACGCCTATGCTGCCAGTAAGAGGGTTGGCCCCGAACAATCCCCCGCCCCTTTTCCTAAGTTCTCTATTGTCTATCCTAAGCCTACAACACATAGAGCGAACGTCTTCAGGCTTCATGTCTGAATTGATGAAATTGGCGAAATATGGAATTCCATACTTGGCACTAGTCTCCAAAACTTTTCTAACAACTTCACTTTCCCAGTCGAAATTTTTAGTAACGTTTATGGTTGGAATCGGAAAAGAGAATACTCTACCGATCCCATCACCTTCGAGCATTATTTCTGCTAAAGCCATGTTGAACAAATCCATTTCTTCTTGAAAATCGCCGTAAGTTTCATTCATCGGTTTTCCTCCTATTATAACCGGCTCATTTTCCATGAATTTGGGAACTTCAAGGTCAAGTGTTATGTTGCTGAAAGGGCATTGAAAACCCACTCTTGTTGGAACGTTCATGTTGAACATGAACTCTTGCAAGGCTTGTTTCACCTCTTTGTAGCTTAAATTATCAAACCTTATGAAAGGTGATACGAAAGTGTCGAAATTGCTGAAAGCTTGAGCACCAGCTGCTTCTCCTGTTAAAGTATAGATGAAATTGACGATATGCATCAAAGCTACCCTGAAATGCTTAGCTGGTTTTGATGATATTTTTCCTCTAACACCAGTGAAACCACTTAAAAGCAAATCTTGTAGATCCCAACCAACACAATAAGGAGCTAGGATTTGTAAGTTGTGGATGTGAAAATCTCCTTCTATATGGGCTTTGGCTATATCGGGATTCCTCTTCAAGTAAATCCTGTGAAGCCAATATTGTGAAATAACTTGAGAAGAAATGTGTGTGTTCAATCCTTGTAAAGAATAACTCATGTTGGCATTTTCTTTAACAAGCCATGTTTTTTTCTCAAGGTATCCGTCAACCAATTCCCTTATTTGATTGTGTAATGCCCTGTAGAGTATGTAAGCTTTAGCAGTTTTATAATGACCGTTCTCTACCAAAACTTTCTCGACAAGATCTTGAACTTGTTCAACTGTAGGTATTTCACCAGGCTTAAGCTGTTTCTTCAACAACTCAACAACTTGAGAAGATAACTTTTCGGCTAAATTCCTATCTTTACCACCAACGGCCTGAGCTGCTTTCCATATAGCTTCTGTTATCTTTTCTTGATTGAAATCAACTATAGTTCCATTCCTTTTTACTATCTTAGAAATTTTCATTTCATTTTCTTCGCTCACAGTCATCGCCAGAACTTATTAAAGATGTTTTATCTCCCAGATATTTATTTCTTTATTACAATTTATATCTAGAAGGATAATTTCTTTAGAGTGGTGTTATGGATGTTCATGCTTTGTCCGTTATCGTATTCCTAACGATTTTGGGTTTTTTGGTATATAAAGACAGGAAGAACATAGAATTCAAATATTTTTTACTGTTGAGGAGAACTAAGTTTGGAATAAAACTTCTAGATAAAATGTCCAAGCCAAAGAAAATCTGGAAGATTTTTGCCACGATCGGCATAGCTATAGCCTTTTTCCTCATGTTTGAAGGATTTTACTCTTTAATAGCTTATGGAAAACTCTTGATAGAGGGAGTTGCAAAGTTACCAGGTTTAAGTTTTGTTATACCCTCTATCAAGTCGGAGGTTGAAGTGGGAAAAGGTTATCTGCTTCTACCTTTTTGGTTTTGGGTTATAATAGTGATTTCAGTTATAGTTCCCCATGAAGGTTTACATGGAATAATGTGCAGAACCGAAAATGTGAAAGTTAAAAGTGCTGGATTTTTGCTACTCCTCATATTACCAGGGGCTTTTGTAGAACCTGATGAAAAACAACTCAGAAAGGCCAAACTCATTAGTAAACTTAGGATATTCGTGGCTGGAAGTGTCGCAAACTTCTTGGTTTATTTGTTCGTATACGCGC
>JAWCDI010000020.1:0-10672 GCA_044343505.1 Candidatus Aenigmatarchaeota archaeon
AGGAAATGCTAACTTTGGCTACTTCAGCATAAACAGAGCTTCTTCTCCTTTGTACGAAAGCTGTGTTGCTGCTTATTACAACTGTACCAAGATCTACATCTACAAATACGACAAAAGATCAGGCTTCACAAGCTGCGCAAATTCAAGATTCATACAAGAAACAAACTTGCCACCAGGCGATGTGCACACTTTAACCCTAAACGTTTACATACCTTACGGCATTCCGAACGGTATCCTGAACTTGGCAACTTTAACTGTGTACGCAAGCGCAATGACTTGAAGTTTGATCATCTAGATAACAATTTCTTTTCTATCGTTGCAAGCTTCTTTTCCACATTTTTCTTCATCTCATTGTAAGCTTTAGGAGTTATCAACCCTTTAGATTTCTCTTTCTCCAAAACTTCGAGCAACCTCAACAACTTTTCTTTCTCTTTAACCAATTCTTCCCTACTTTCTTTCTTCTTTGCCAAGTTCACAACTTTTTCCAAAGTTATTATCCAAGGCCTAACAGAAGGTTTTTTACCCGAAAAGAAGTAAATGATGAAAGCTACGATGGGTATTAAGATCAACAACAAAACCCACCAAGGTACTATGGCTTTAACTTTAACTACTTCAAGTTTGTTTAGAGTATCCCTAGCTTTGAATAACAAATCTCTTGCCGTGTTGACATTCTTCAACGCATCTTCAAATTTTTCTAAATTCAAATTCTCTTTAGCGAGCTTTATTTGGTTCTTAATTCCATCTATGAATAAAAGCACAGGAGACACATCTTTTCCCTCTTTCTCAGCAACCTTTGTGTCTACTATCAACTCTTGCAATTCTTCTTCAAGTTTACCTATCTCTTCAGTTAACAATTCTTTCATGGATTGAAAAACGGTTAAAGTTACCTTCTTTTGATCACTTACAACACCAGAAGTTGCTATCAACGTGGCAAAATATTCACCAACGTTAACATTTTTTGGAATGTTGAAAAATATGACGAAAGGAACTGAACTACCTTTTGCGAGTATTTTATAGTTTTCTGGAGTTATGTTGAACCAGTTTGTGGGTATGCCTAACAAGAATAAGCTAACATTTTCCAAATCAGTTTGACCATCGTTTTCAACGATAACAGTTTCCATTCTCGAAAATCCCCTAGCCAAACTTACGTTGTTGTTGTAGCGGGAAATCAAGATGCTGGCTAATATTTTTTCAGTTGGAACTGGAGTCGGAAAAGCTCCTGTTGGTACGTAAGGATATTCAACGTAAACCGGAGGTCTGGTTACGTTCAATGTTTTTGGTATAACAACGAAACTTGCATTAGCTAAGATTGGTGGCTGAACCGTGTCGTAAGTTACCCTAACGTTGAGCAAGTAATTTCCCAAAGGTTGGTTTGAGTATATGTAAGCACTTCTAGTGAAGCTTTGGTTTGTCAGGGCTGGTGTGAGAACTGCTTCAGATGAGCTGAAGTAAGTTGTGTTTTGAGAAGAAACCCAATATTCTACGAAAACATCTTGAGAAACTTCTCCTTTATTTTCTATCACCAAGATAAAGTCTAGGTAGCTTCCTTGCTCTACTTCATTTTCAAGGAGAATTATCCTTACATCGTAAGGGCCGCCGTGAGCAACCCTGAAAGCTTTCAGCTTCATGGTCTGGAATTCATTTTGGCTCACGTTCAAAACTGCTAAAAACATTCCGCTTGGCGTATTAGCGGGCATTGCGTATTGATAAGTGTAGAAGCCAATTGCTTTTTTAGTCATTTGTGATAAGTTAGCTAAGAAGTAGAGATTGTTAGCAGGATCGTAAACTGTTAAATTCATAGAAGTAGGATCAACAGGCTTGCCTTCGCCGTTGTAAACCAAAATACCAAACCTCATTATATTCTCAGGATACCAAACCACAGCTGTTTCTATGTCAGCAAAAAGCCCAGTGACAGTAACAGTTCTTGAAAGAACTTGGAAAGTGTAGTTGACTTGCTTTTCAAGAGTTTTGTCGACGATTTCATCTTTAAATCTTGAATTGGAGACAAGAATGTAATTACCTAAAGGAGCATCCGATGATAAAGAAAAGCTTGGCATTGGAACTATGGTTCCATCTGAATTTGTCTTGAAGTTTGAAGAAAGGTAGGTGATGTTGCCTTGTGAATCAAATATCGTGAAGTTTGTTGTGAAATTTTCTATAGGGTTGTTTGCGAAATCTCTAACACTGTAATAAATAGATCCGGTGTCACCTTGATAATATTTGTCAGAAAGAGTGGATAAAAGAATATTGAACTTGACGTAGACCAAGAAAGAAGAATTAACATTTTCTTGATTACCTATTTTATCGCTTGCATAAACAGTAACATTGTAAATTCCCCTTTCAACAGTGCTTCCATTCGTGCCATTAGGATAAGTTAACTCCCATCTTGTTAGGTTTCCGCTAGTTTCCAAGAGGAACATGTTCAAGGAATCAACAGTGCCATTAGGTCTTGTTATATTTACTTTTGCCCAAGCTATGCCACTTCCTGATCTATCAGTAACATTCGCAAAAATTACCAAACTTGAATTCTGCTCTGTTTCATTCGGAATTATGGAGACATTTATTATGGGTGGGATGTATGGCACGAGGGAAACTTTAACGGTTTTGTTGTCTGGGTTTGAGTCAGGCTGGATGGCATCAACCAAAAAAGTTGAATTGTATGTTCCTGGTTCTATGCCGGTTACATTGTAAGTTATTTTGAAGACATGCCAATTCAACCTTTCAACTTCAAAACTTGTTTCATTGACTTTTGTGTAGTTGCCTTCTTCCGGTGAAATAATGAAGTTGATTTTCGTGTTTCCTTTGTTTGTTACGTTAACTTCACAGGCTGTACCTTCTGGCTGTTGTGTCGATTTCTCACAGTATTCAGGATACAAATCCCATGTTCTGTTTTCAGGGACATGAACTTCAATTGTTAGGGTGTCAAAACCATCATTCTGTGCAGAAACGTTTATCATACCAGTATAAGTTCCGTTTGGATAGCTTAAAGGAACACTAACGTTAACCATCACGGATTGATTTGAGTTTGCAGGAAGACTTGAAATGCTTGCTGGGATGAACTCAACCATGAAATTTTGACAAACTTCACCAAAGACGCAATTGAAATTGATGTTCTGCAGTGCATCATTTCCAATAGACAATACAGTGAAATTTCCCAAAGTTTCTTCAGCACCATCTTTGACTATACCAGAAACTCTGCTCTCACTCACGTTTATCAAAGGGTTTGAAGCAACGGTTACGGTTATTGAAGTTTTATTTGTTCCCATGGAATTGTCTGGTTGGGTCCAGTTTGTTGAAATGTTTACCAAATAATTCCCTGGTTGAGTTCCTTCTGGAATCGTGACCTTGAATTCTTTTTGGCAAATTTCATTTTTAACAATATTTCCACACTCTTGTAGGTTTGGCGATACAAACCATCCTGCTGGAGCAAAGACACTTATGTTCAAAAATCTTGCGCTCCCGTTTCCTACATTCGTTGCATTAACCTTGAAATAGAAAGTCTCATTGTTTTCTTGTGTTATGTTGCTTGCAGTGTAGCTCGAAATGTTTGGTGTTATGGAGACATTGGTTTTCGGCGGAACTACAATTTCCAAAGTAAAAGTATCAAACTCATCATTCTGTGCAGAAGCATTTATAGTTCCATTGTAAGTTCCAGGAGTGTAGCCCAAAGGTATTGTGACATTTATTGAAACATTTTGTTTAAAGCCTACTGCCAAGCTAGGTATTTTTTCTGGGATAAAACTAACTTCAAAATTATTACATGCTTCACCAGAAATACAGGAAAATGTGATGTTCTGTAAAGCATCATTCCCAATTGAAGAGACAGTGAAATTTCCAACTAGAGTCCAAGTTCCATCTCCTGCTTCACCAGAAACCTTTTCATCTTCAACATCAATTTTTGGATTGGATTCGACAGTTACATTAACTTCAGTTTTGTTTGATGATATTGTTTCATCTGGATTCTTCCAAGTTGCGGTAATATTAATATAATAATTTCCTGGTGAAGTGCCACTTGGAACTGTTATGTTAAAACCTCTTACACAATAATCATTTTTCTCTAAATCTCCACACTGCTCTAAAGTTATGTTTGCATCCCAACCGTTCAAAAGTTCTAAGGTTATGTTTGTTGAATAGGCTGTGGCATTACCAAAGTTGCTTGCATTTACTTCTATCACAAAGCTATCATTTTCATACAAGCTTACACCAGAAACAATCGGGTTTTGTGGTTGAACAACTAGGCTTATGCTCGTATTTCCTGGTTCGGCTGAAAAAATATCTGTAGCATTTCCAAAATTCCCGTTTTTTGTCGCGTTGCACGAGAGGATATATTCTCCTTCCTCCGTTGGGGCCGTGAAATTGATAGAATAAGTTCCATTATTGTGGTCTATCTTGTTTATCACTTCAACTGAATCATAGGTACAATTTATCATCGCTCCAGCAACCCAAGAATCTTGTCGATAATTTTTCACGTATATATTCGCTATTACGATAGAACCAACCATAGGTTTTTTGTTCGTGATGTTGATAGTGACATTTAAAATATCGGTGACGTTGAAAGTGAAAGATGTTGAATTCAAAAACTCAAAATTCTCGGTGAAAGAAGTGAAATTAATCGTCCAAATCCCAACAGTTGCATAATCAGTTATCTCAAAAGTGTTTGTGAAAACTTTATCTCCAGCTGTTTCATCTCCATGTGTACCATCATCGTACAAAATTATTGTTTGGTCGTCATTTGGGGAAGGAGTACCCATGTCTAAAGTTGCGTTGATGTATTTTGTTAAGTTGTACGGATCACCAGCGGAAACATTTCCAACAAGCAAAACAACTTCATTTCTGTTGTAAATTGTGGCATTTGTGGATGGAGATATTTCAACATACCAAGCTTCTGGTAAGTACGTGGTAATGCTTGCAGGATTAACAAACCTTTCTTTTATCGCCAAGAATTCAGACACAGCATCACTTCCGCCCCAAGAAGCAAAATAAACCAAAGAATCTTGTTTGATCGAAGAGCTAGAAGGAATTGTTTCCACATCCAACTGAATTCCTATTCTTCCATGGCTTGTGCTGTTAGTAGCAAAATATTTCGAAGTTCCTTCTTCAAGAATATTGATCAAACCAACCATCTCACCACCATATCCAGATCCCCATACCCAAGAATATGGGTCAGAAGAATTGAAGTCTAGAGTATCTATAGAGCCTGAGGAAAGTGTTCTCTCGAGATCAAAAGCTAATGCCCCGGCAGGTGTAGATCTTCTTTGTATACTATAACTCGCAGTATTTTCAATTTCTTGAACAATCCTTATGAATGTTCCGTATGCTTGAGGCCCTGCTCTGTTGTAAATGTAATATTTTTTAATCACTCTACTCTCACCTGTTTTTTCGTTAGGATTACCGAAAACTATTTCATCCCCAACTTGTTTGATCGTTAGCCTTACAGGCCCTGGCACGAAATCAGCTTTGTTCCTAAGGTCAAAGGTAAGGTTGTGTGTACCGTTGGAGTATTCAAGATATTCAGCAGTTCTGCCAGAAGGATTAGAAGTGATAACAACAGTACCACCCATGTCTTCCACGTGGTAAATTCCAGAAGTGTTTTCTCCTCTATTGGTGTCGATGTAGAATTTAAGCAAAGTGTTGTTGACGTTTATGATTTTATCGTCCCAAGTGTAGTTCAAGCTTGTTGGGTAAACAGGAAAAGATTTTGGTCCGTTTTCCAATATATCATAATAAACGAAATATATCCTCTTAGAATTGGCTTGTGTAGTGCCGTTCATCAGAAAAACAATCGTACCAACTGCGTTTGAAGAAGGATCGTATCCCTCTTCTTTGTCGAACTGGCTTGGTACTTCATACAAAATCGATCCGGATTGACTGTACTCAAAAACTCTCAGAGAATTTTCATCAAAAGTTCCATAAGGCAACAAATCTGTGAAATTTACTCTATATTCTATGGGCCAATCCATCCTGTTGTATGAAGTTGAGTTAACTTCGATTCTAAACCTGTAATGCCAAGAGACATTCCACCATTCAAATTCCTTCGCAGGCTCACCAAACCCGATGAAAAGGCCGGTAAGTCTTGCTCTTAAAGTATAAATTAGTAGAATAGAAAAAACTATTAAAAACAACCAAGTTGCCAATTTTTTCATAATAATAATTTGGTGAAAGTTTAATTAATTGCAAGATAACTGAAAATTATGAGGAGATTTCAAAAAATTCTGTTCATGGCTCTTTTTTTCACCATACTCTCGAGCATGATGATATGTTCTTCAACCTTATTACTCCATGAAATCGGTCATTTCTTGCTAGGTTTTTTGGCTGGTTGTAAGAATATAAAGCTTGTGCTTTTAGATTCAGAGCTAGGAACTTACACGGAAATGCACTGTGCTACTCAACAAAACATATTTTTTCCTTTGACAGGAGCTTTCATCCTAGTTTTACCTTTTTTACTCTCTTTACTAATTTTCAAAAATTTGCCAGAGAAGAATTTAATTTGGATAGGGCTAGGGTTCAATTTAACGATAGCGATCATCGATTTCCCACAAATACCTGTCTTACAAATATCGATATTTTCTATAGGTTTTAGTTTGATAATTTACGGTGAAATCATATTTATAGATAAAGTGTTATCTTTTATAAGGGGATTTCATGATATTTCCTGAAAGTTTTCCCACGCTCTATTCATTAATCTTAATAACCACGATTTCAATTCCGATATTCTTCTGGAGATTTCTAGTTTTCAAGAAAAATTTGTTGAAAGAGTTCAAGCTTTCTCCTTCAATAGTTGTGGCAGGTGTGAAAGAATGTGGCAAGAGTTCTTTCTTAAAATTCTTCACCAAGGCGGAGCCTGTTTCAAGTTTAGTGCATGATGGATTGAAAGTAGCTACTCTCAATCTTAAAAATCAAGAGTTTCAGTTGGTGGAGCTTCCTTATTTTGTCGATGGTTTAGCGAAAGATTTGATGATCTTCAAGGACATGAACTTAGTTTATGGGATTTACATATTCGATGTATCGAGGGATTCACCACCTATTGAAGTGCAATTGGATCATTTTAATAAACTCAAAAATTTTTTCAAAAGTTTGAATTTCATTTTAATAGCTAATAAAATGGATGAAGTTGATGGGGAGAAACTGAAGAAATTGGAAGAAGAACTTGGAAGCGTTTTCAAGATATCGTTGAAAGAAACCCCAGAAACTTCAAAACTTTTGAAGGAAGAGTTTGAAGATATTCAAAAGATAATTTCAAAGCTCATGGAAGAAACGAAAGTTGAAGCTAGAAAAACTTGAAAATTTTTTTCAATTTTTCTAAAAAACTCTCTTCCACCTTTTCTTCACCAGCTATTTGAGCTGCGAGTGAGTTGAAAGCTCTTGAAGATGCAGCTTTCTTATCGTAGAGAACTACAGGCATCATCTTCCTTATACTTTCGGGTATTTTCTTGTCGTAAGGTATCGTTGCCAAGACTTTAGCTTCACACAACTCTTCAACGTCCTGCGTTTTCAACTCATGTTTTCCTTTCGTGGCTTTATTAATCACTATTCCCAATATCGGCACACCAAGGAACTTTGAGATCTTTATAGCTTTTATCGCGGAAAGAACAGAAGTCATCTCGGGGTTTGTGATTATCAAAACGTAATCGCTAGCTTTTATGGCAGCTATAACTTCTCTACCTATTCCCGCAGCACCGTCTATGAATACGAAATCGTAAACCCCCTTCACGATTTCCAACTTTTCTTTCAAAATTTCCGGGTCAGGATATTCGCTACTTGGTGATAAGCTTGAAGGTATAACGTGTAAGCCACTCGGATGTATGTAAACAGCTTGATTCAAGTTCAAGCTTCCGTTCAACACATCGTGTAAAGTTTTTTCTTGGGATAACATACCGAGATGAATGCCAAGGGTTGGTGTGGTTATGTTACCATCTATGGCCAAAACTTTTTTCCCAAAATTTTTGACTAGGGCAACGCTTAAATTGGAAACAACCGTAGTTTTTCCAACACCACCTTTAGCACTCACAACGCTTATTATCACTTAACCCTCTCCTTTATCCTTTTTAATACATCCACCATCTCTTCCCTCAAATTTTTCTCATTTTTAACGACTTCTTCTTCCTTCTCCTCCCTTTCCTCTTCCCTTTTTTCCCTTTCCTCAAACTTTATTTCCTCACCTTTTGAAATAGCCTCTATTATTTTCTCCCATTTTTCCCTCAATTCATCCTCTATTTCTTTTATCCTCTCCAAGTTGTTCTTCCTTATCTTTTCGTATTCTCCAAGGCTTATCCTACCATCTTTCAATTGTTCTTCAAGAGAAGATAAGAAGAATTCTATGCTCTCTTTTTCTTTCTTCAATTGCTCTATAGGTTCGGGTATTCTTGTTCTTATAGCTCCTAGAGCAGAATTGATCTCTTCAACTTGTTTCTGTAGAACTAGCAGATCACCTTTTATCATCTCAAGATCTTTTTTAGTTGAAAAACCGTCCAACTTAACGTTTATCTCATCGATAGACTTCAAAATATCTTTACTCAACTCTTCCAAACTCTCTTGCCTCGTCTTGTAAACTATGAATTCGTTCAAGCTTTTGCTCAAATCTACAAAAACTTTTTCAGTCTTGAGCGCTAGTCTTTCGATGTAATTGAAAACTTCTTTTATTTCTTTAATCTTCTTCTGAATTTCTTCGTTCACGTTGATCAAGTTTTCTATACCACCTATACTCTTCAACATTTTATGAATCTCGTTTATTTTCTTCCCCAAGTCTTTGCTCATAACTTCCAACTTTTCTATCGCTAATTGTTGCTTTTCTATCTTCGAATTTAATTCGTTGAACTTCTTCTCTATTTCTTTTGGTTTAACTTGAGATATTTCATCTTCGATTTTTTCCAATTTTAGACCCATCTCTTTGGTCGAACCTTCTGTCTGGAAAACCATAGACCTCAACTCACCTATACTTTCAGACAAATTCCTCAAACTTTCTTCAAGAGCTTTATTGGCTTCCCTTACAGTTTCGATCAAAACCTTAAGTTTCTCTATTTCTATTGAAGTTGTCTCAGACTTCTCTTCTTCCTTTTCTTCAACTTGCGTTGAAACTTCAACGCCAGATTCTTGTGCAACTTGAGCAGCAAGTTTTTCTATAACTTCTGGTGTCATCTCTTCTATTTCTCCAACTTCCACTTCTTTCTTACTTTTATCCTTCTCACTTTTCTTCCCCTCTTTTTTCACTATTCCTAAAACACTTTTCTTCTCCCCAATTTTCTTTTCCAATTCTTCGAGTTTTTTAGCGTATTTTTCCCTCATCTCTTGATAATATTTTTCTGAGATGTTCGCTTTCCTGTACTCGTCTTCCAAGTGGGCCATCAAAGCTTTAACGTCTTCCATTTCTTTAACCAATTCTTCCTTCTTCTTTTCAAACATGTTCACTTCTCCAGTTTTTCAATCCTTTTCTCGACAGATTCTACGTAAGTTTCTGCCATCTTGAAAGCAGCTGTTTTTACCTTATCTTTAGCTATGTTGAGTTCTATCTCTATATCGTAAGTGTCAACGTTTTTCTTCTTCAGTTCTTCCACTTTCTTCTCTATCTCCTCTATTTTCTTATTTAACTTCACGTATTGATTAATCTCTTCATCGGTCAGAGCAAAAGGCGAATGTAACAACGGCCTAAAGCTTATGAACCATGGTCTTCCATGGTTGTACTCTGGATTCTGGAATAGAGCGGTTCCTATAGTTAACCTAGTTACTTTGGAAGCGTAATCGCTTCCATACTTTGATTTAACCCTTCCTATGTCGCCTTCGTACTTTGTTCTTAGCTGGATTTCGTTCGCTATGTTAGCCCTTATAGCTCCTTTGAAGTCTAGGAGAACTTGAGAGATGACGAAAACACCTATTCCCCATTTTCTGAATTCTCTGCATGCCCTTTCTATAGCAACATAACCACCTTTTCCACCGTACTTCGGCAAAAGTCTGTGGACTTCGTCCCATACCATGAGTAGTTTTATCTCTTTAGATTCCGGAGGTCTCATGTCGAAAACAGCTTGTACGCTTCTCCTAACAAAACCATCTAGCTCTTCTGGCTTAAGCCTGTTCATCACGAAGACTGTAATTTCACCAGGGTTCATGTACTTCTTCAAGTCTATTTCCATGTTAGGATCTTCCACGACAACTATGTTAGTCTTGAAACCCCTTGCATCACTTGGCTTTAAGCCGAACTTCGGATAGAGGTCTAACATGGCTTTAAGCTTACACGGTTTCATGAACCCAGTCCATTGGGCTGTTGGATCGAAAACTATAACTGGAACTTTTCTCTTCAACAGTTCTTCGGCGCAAACCATAGCTGAAACAGACTTCCCTGAACCAGTGCCACCAGCTGCTATTGAATGCATTATCAGCTGGGAAGTGTCTATGTAAGCTTTGACATCAGTTTCAGCTATCTTACCAACTTCTATCGAGCTTGGACCAGCTTTTGGCAAACTCTTGAAATCTATGGGAGCAACGTATCTAGCTTTAGCCATTTTAGCGGCTCTGTAGGCTGCATACCATCTCGCTCCTATTATCACAGAAGGAACACCTAAGAATAACAATATGTAAGTTATCGGATTCATCAAAGCGGCTCTCATGAGCATAAGAGGCACAGGCAAAGTGCTAACATCAAAACTGTCTGCCGAAGTTGCGAATTTCTTTCCATACCAAT
>JAWCDI010000197.1:0-2733 GCA_044343505.1 Candidatus Aenigmatarchaeota archaeon
ATATACAAGAAGCTATAAACTGTAAAGATTATCAAGAAGCTTTATAAAAATGTCCAGAATAATGTATTAAATTCCATAGTATAAAACAATTCTACTTAGATAGATAAAGATTATTAGATTCAAAAAACTATACATTATATCCCAAACAAGTATTTTGGATATATGGAGATACAGGTTCAGGTAAATCAAAATTATTCTTTGATTTTATAAAAA
Source organism: Candidatus Aenigmatarchaeota archaeon (assembly GCA_044343505.1). Taxonomy (GTDB): domain Archaea; phylum Aenigmatarchaeota; class Aenigmatarchaeia; order CG10238-14; family SCSR01; genus JAVZGQ01. Next base: position 214 of record JAWCDI010000197.1, read on the forward strand.
ATAATAAATTAAGTTATTGGGTTACCAAAGATAATGCTAAATGGTTTGATGGTTATAATGGTTAAGAAGCAGTTTTATTTGATGATTTTAGAGCTAATTAGTGCAGTTTTGCCTGGTTGCTCAGACTCCTGGACTAGTATCCACTCGAAGTCCCGTACAAGGGTGGATTCGTCAAATGGTGTCCAAAATTTATTTTTATCACATGTCCAAGAAACTATGATTAAGAATTCGTTTAAATAGATAAAGAATTAGGTAGAATGATAGATAAATAATATGAAGATTTAAAATAATTAGAAAGAAGAATTCATTATATTCATAAAGCATTTTATTTTGAAGGTGAATTTAGTAGATAAGTGATGAAAGATATATTAGAAAGATAAGTAAGTTAATGGATTAGAGATATATTTGAAAGTTAAAACTTAATATAATTAGGTCCTTATGAAGAAAGTGAACCAATAATAATGCCTGGAGAAGATGATAGATTTTTCGATACAGAAAATATAATTAATCCATTGTGGAGAGAAGAAGAATGAAAAAAATAAAATATATTTCAAAATGAAAGTCTTGTACCTCTACAAACAACCCAATAAGAAGCAGAAACTCTAACTTAATAAGTAACTGCTTATTCAATTCTAGCAGGCAACTAAAAACCTACATAAACATGTGGATTAAATACCATATAATTACCAAAAGTAACAGCATAAGTTTGATTTGAAATATTTTTAGCAATTAAAGTAGAAAAATTTTCAATTTCTGATAAAACAGAAGTATCAACAAATTAAGTCTTTTCTTATAAATCAGTAGGAACAATTTTTAAATAAAATGAAAGAATTTAAGAAGAATTCATAATACCTGATTTAGAAGAAGCCAATGCTTAAATATCAGAATAATCAATAGTAGATTAACTTTAAGTGATACCAGTTCTATCATAACCATATACATAAGAAGTAGTTAAATTATTAGATATGATAGGTCCAAATACAGGATTCATCTTAATATATACACCTCTAATCTATATTTAATCATACAAATTCTTAATATGATCAAAAAATGTTGATTCTTTCAATTTTCTCCAAACAGAAAATTATGCTTCAGTAAAATTATTCAAACTTGATATTTAAATTGGTAAATCAAAATTAATTCTAATATTAAAAGAAGCTCTATCTCTCATTTAATGTTAAGCAATTAAATTACGATTAAAAGAATTATATGGTTTCCAATATCTTCTATATCCATATCTTCTATATCTTCTCGATCTTCTATATCTTCTTGCCATAATATGGAGTGGTGTGCGTCGGAAGTGCGTCATAAGTGCACGGTAATACTAGCCGTGCCCTTTGACGCAGTTTTCCACACCACCTTTTCACAAAAATGAATTATTTCAGATTACATAATAATTTAAGTTAAATGAAAATTAAAGATATTTAAAAATTTTGTGAATTTTTAGAAAGAGAATTAAAAAGACAAGAATATTTTTATTCATAAAGTAAAAGTACAGAAATTAAAGATGGTTTATAACACAGCATTGAAAACCTTGTTAAAATTTACAATTATAGCACTCAATATACAATTTTAATGAAACCTTTTGAAAATGGTGGTTGGAGTGAAAACATATCATATTATGAAGATTTGAATGATTTAATTGATTGATTTATTATATACAATACACAATCGCTCATCGCAAACAAGTTGCGATGTACTTACTTTGTTGTTTGTAGAGGTTGTCTACCTAGCTTATGGTTTTATTTTATCCGAGTCAATTGTTTGTGGCTTATCTCTTTTTGCCCCCATACTCTAGACATGAGGGGCAAAAAGAGAACGCCACTACCGAATCTAAGCCAATCCGAGTCAATTGTTTGATTGATTCAGGGCATTCGCCAATTTTTTCCGAGTCAAGATTGCCTACCTAGCTATGGTTTTATTGTCTACCTACCTAGATTATTATTGGTTCACTTTCTTATTTACCTAATTACGGATTTAAAAAGATTAGATTGGATTCAATCTTTTTGATTGATTTTACCACTCCACTCTTTCTCAAAAAAAGATGTAATAAATAAAATAAAAAAGAAATGAAAATAATAATTAATAAGCTAGAAGATGGTTAATAACTTGGAATAATTATCCACCCCATTATTTATAAGTTATTGATCAATTAAAAATTTCATGTTAATATATGATTTATTGTTTAGAAGAAGCTCCAACTACAGGCACTAAACATATTCATATTTATTGTGAATTTAGAAGTTGTATAAGATTCTCTACATTAAAAAATATATGTAAAGAATTCCATATAGATAAAAGTTATGGTACTCAACAAGCAAATATAGATTATGTTAAAAAACATGGAAATTTCGTAGAATTTGGTGATAAAAAAGAATAAGGAAAAAGATTCGATATACAAGAAGCTATAAACTGTAAAGATTATCAAGAAGCTTTATAAAAATGTCCAGAATAATGTATTAAATTCCATAGTATAAAACAATTCTACTTAGATAGATAAAGATTATTAGATTCAAAAAA
>JAWCDI010000198.1:0-2720 GCA_044343505.1 Candidatus Aenigmatarchaeota archaeon
TGGAAACTCAGAATGTGGAGAGCGATTGTCATCTGTCAAAAACTATTTCGAAATAGTTAGCAGAAATATAAAAATGATGTATGAAAACAAAGATGCTTTAATCATACGACATCTCGTTTTGCCTAATCATTTAGAATGTTGCACCTTTAAAGTATTAAAGTGGATATCTGAAAATTGTAAAACCTCTTTAGTTAATGTAATGAAACAATACAGACCGGAATACCTAGTGGCAAAGAATCCATTTAAATTTCCAGAAATCTCAAGAAGATTAAAAAAAGAGGAAATAGAAAAAGCCTACTCGTTTGCTAAAGAATTGCAACTAAATTTTGAAGAGGTTTCTTAAGTTTGTAGCTATTTTTAAATATTGTAAAACAAAATTAAATTAGGTGGGCTTGATGAGTAAAGAAACTAACGTGATAGTCAAATCAGCTGTAAGAGAAATTGCAGGAGATGTAAGAATATCTGATGACTTCTTTACAGCACTAAACAAAAAAGTTGTAGAAATGATAAAAGAAGCTGTTAAAAGAGCTGAAGCAAATGGAAGAAAAACATTAAGAGCAGCAGATGTTTAGATAAGATTTAACCATTTTTCTTTTATTCTTTTTTTAATATTTCTACCATTGTGTACTCTGAAGCTAAATTTTTAAATTTTTCAGCATCTTTATCACTACCAACTATAGAACCGTAATGCATTGGTATAGCAACCTTTGGTTTTATTTTTTTAACAGCCTCCACCGCCTCTTCAGCAGTCATCACATATACACCACTTACAGGTAAAAGAGCTATATCTATTTTTCCCAAATTTTCCATTTCTGGAATAACATCTGTGTCACCTGCATGATATATTTTAATTCCATTAATCTCTACTATATATCCTAAATATTTAGATTCCTTAGGATGAAACACTTGTCCTGGTGATCGAAACTTATTAACATTATAAGAAGGTACAGCTCTAATTATAACATCGTTCACATTTACATTATCTCCTGGTTCAAAATACATAATTGTATTTACACTATTTTTCAAACTATCTAATTTTCCTTTACACATTCTAGCTGCAATTATAACAGATTGAGGATGTATTACTTTTTTTATATCATCAATACTACAGTGATCAAAATGATCGTGAGTTATCAAAATTATATCTCCGTCTTTTTCTTTAGGATACTTTAGTTGAAAAAGATCAAAATATACTATAATTTTTCTCTCTATTCTAAAAGAAGCATGACCTAACCAAGAAATTTTTAGCCCAAAAATATCCATATTTTATTTTAGGCAAAATATGCATTTAAATATTTAAAAACATAAAAAATATGCATGGCGTTAAGTGATTTCTTCCCTTTTAAAAAAGAAAAAATTGAAGAAATAGAAGTGACTCCGGAGGAAGAATTAAAAGAAGAAGATAAGCTAAAAATAAAAATAGAAAAACTAAATAAAAGCGAGGATGTAGAGAAGATAGTAAGATTAGCTAGACAAATGATAATAATAGTTAAAACACAGGAACTGCAAAAAAAGGACTTTGGATATATGCAAACTCTTGTAGAAAAATTAAAAAGAAACTGCAAACAGAACAAAATAGATATTGTTGGTACGCAAGATGGATATCTTATTCTCGCTCCTTCGTTTGTTGAAATCATAAGAGAATAACTATTTTAAAGGTGAACATAATTTAGCGAAAATTCTGTTCAGCTAAAAAAATTAATAAAAGAACTTGAAAAAATAAAAGGAAGACATACTGAATTAGTTTCTGTATACATACCTGCAGGTTATAACATAATAGAGATAATAAATCAATTAGTTCAAGAAAGAGCAACAGCAGAAAACATTAAAAGTAAGACTACTAGAAAAAATGTTGTTGGTGCACTAGAAAAAATAATCCAGCATCTAAGATTATTTAAACAAACTCCTCCTAATGGTTTAGTTGTGTTTGCAGGAAATGTATCTCCAATTGAAGGAAAAGAAGAAATAAAATTATGGTCAATAGAGCCGCCTGAAAAACTAGACACAAAAATTTACTGGTGTGATCAGGTATTTGTTCTTGATCCACTTAAAGAGATGATAAAGGAAAAAGACGTTTATGGTCTAATTGTATTAGATGCAAGAGAAGCAACAATAGGTATACTTAAAGGTAAAAAAATTATAGTTAAAAAAAGATTAGAATCTACAGTTCCAAGTAAAACTGTTAAGGGTGGTATGTGCCTTCATAGAAGTACAGAAATAATTACTTCTACTTATCAAAAAATACCAATAAATAAAATTAAGAAAAACGATGAAGTCCTTTGCTTCGATTTTACTGAAAACTGCATAAAAATTGGTAAAGTTAAAGATGTTTTTAAAAGGCATGTAGAAGTAGCGAGAAAGATCTTCTTCGAAAAAGGAAATATAATTGCAAGTTTTGATCACTTAATTTTTGTAAAAGAAGGAGAAGAAATAAAAGAAAAAAAAGTAAAAGAGTTGAAAAAAGGTGATACAGTTTTAGTTTTAGAAGGGAACAAAATTGTTGAACAAAAAATTAAGAACATAAGCGAAAATGAAGTAGAGGCATCTATATTTTTCTATGATTTAGAGATTGAGCCATATTCTAACTATTTTGCAAATGGACTATTAGTTCATAACTCGCAAGGAAGATATGATAGGTTGAGAGAAGACGCTATAAACGAATTTTTAACTAAAGTTGGAGAAGTCGCCTCTTCTATTTTTAAAGAAGAAAACGTATTAGG
>JAWCDI010000199.1:0-2714 GCA_044343505.1 Candidatus Aenigmatarchaeota archaeon
TTTGGTATTAATTTATTGTAAAGTATAGCTTGGTTATACTTCTTTAATGTTTGGTAGTAATTTTCAAATTTCTTTTTGTCTGACTCAAGAAATTTCATTTTTTTTGGTATTTTGAAAAGCATTTTTGAACTACTAGAAATAGGTTGTAAAATTATTTTATCAACTCTTCTACTCCAATAATCTAAAAAATCATCAAAGTAGTCGAGGGTTAATCTATTTAAAACGACTCTGGCATATATTTTTGGAAAATTTTTTTCCTTTCTCATTTTTTTGATGGAATTTATACCATTTTTTACTTTTTTGAAAGCACCATTAATACCAACTATAGAATCATGAATTTTCTCCGTATGTCCCTGTATACTCACAGTAATAAAATCAACTTTACTTTTTACTAATAATTCAGATTTTTCTTTAAGTAACAAACCGTTTGTAGAAATATTAATTAACATTCCTTGCTTCTTAATTTCTTTCAATATCAACTCTAAATTTTCTACTAATAATGGCTCACCACCACATAAACTTAACATCCAAACTTTTGTTTTACCTAATTCTCTTATAATTTTTATTTTATCTTCTGTTGACAAATCTTCTTTTTTTATTTTCCATCTATCACAAAAGATACATCGTGAATTACATTTATGGGTTATATCCCAATTAACAAATAACGGTCCTTTTATAAGTTTTGAATTAAGAAAATAGGAGTAAAGGTTATTAACAGTAATAAAACCTAATCTTGATATATTTTTTAAAAAATCATTAATCATTGAGCACACCATTCAAAATATCAGCAATTCGATGAATATTTTCTTCAGTAAAATTCTCATGAATGGGAATTTGTATAGCAGTATTGAAAATTTCGTGTGTAACAGGACACTCATCATGAAATTCATTTAATATTTTTGTACAATCATCTGTTATCTCTTCTTTTATTCCTACGTCTAATCCTTTTTTCCACAATTTTCTCTGAATTATTCTAGAATCTTTATTTGATCTCACGATGAAGTAAAAATATACATGTTTGTAATTACCTCTTTCCTCTTGTAGTTTTATTTTTTTATTTAATAAACTTTTTAGTAATTTTACTTTCTTAATCCTCATTTTAATCTTTTCGTCTAATACCTCAAGTTGTTTTAAACCTAAAAAAGCCTGTAAGTTGGTATATTTAGAATATTTTGTCCTAATTCTTTGATGATAAGAAATGTAAAATTTATTAAATAACTCTCTAGTTGATTTTAAGAAAAATAAATTGGAAAAAACACAGAATAATGGAGTTTCTAATATAAAATTTTCCAAATATCCAAGTAGTATTCTCTTTAAAATTTCATTTTCAGAAATAGGAAATTTTTTTACTTTTTCTCTCACAAATTTTGAAATTCTATCATCATTGGTAGTTATCATACCTCCCTCAAATGTACTAATCAGTTTTATCTGATTAAAACTAAAGAAGCCCCCAATACCAAAACATCCAACTTTTTTACTTTTGAATTCTGCACCATGTGCATGACAACAATCTTCAATAACATATATATTGTGTTTATCAGCAATTTTGATTACCTTCTCAATATTACAAGGTAAACCAAATATGTGTGTAGCAATTATTGCCTTTGTCTTGCTTGTGATTTTTTCTTCGATAAGATCTGGGTTTATATTAAAAGAATTTTTCTCTATATCAACCAAAACTGGTTTAAGTCCCATATTTTGAACTATGAATATCAAATCTTTGAGTGTATATGCGGGAAACATAATTTCATCACCTCTTTTTAAATTTAATGCTTCTAACAATAATTTCATCCCAACTCTTCCAGCAGATACTGCTATAGCATGCTTTGTACCGATATAGTTAGCAAAACTCTCTTCGAATTCTCTCACATGATTTTTTTTTAAAAAGTTTTTAGAAAAAATGGAATTTAAAATATCTGAAAATTCACCATCATAAAATGTATTTTTCCTTCTTGGTATCATTCTATCCCTTTTACTAAATTAAAATTTAAAATTTAGATACTTATTTTTTGCTTGCGTATTATTACTGAATGTAACCGTTCATAGAAGAAATTGAACAATACTGCATAGAGTAAATTATTGACTTCTAAGATTTATAAATTTATTTTAATCACTCTAAATTTAAAACTGAAAGTATGGAAGAATTAATCAAAAGACTTATCAAATGGTCTGAAGGAAATCCACAAGGACCTTTGAGTGTTCATTTAGATCCAACTAACAGATGTAATCTGAAATGTAGATTTTGTTGGCAGCGATCACATGAAAGGTTTGGTTGGTTGGATAGAAGAAATGAATTACCTGAAGAAAAGCTCTTAGAAATAGTAAAAGATGCTGCTAAACTTGGGGTAAAAAATTGGCTAATTTCTGGTGGGGGGGAACCTTTTGTTAGACTTGATACAACAACTAAAATCATGATTGAAATAAAAAAACACTCTATGTATGGAGATATAATCACAAATGGTACTTTACTCGATGAATTTCATATTAAGAGGATTGTCCAAGCGGGATGGGATGTTTTACGATTCAGTTTAAACGCTCCTGATGAGAAGACTCATGATTTCCTTGTAAACAAGAAAGGTGCTTACAAAAAGATCATTGGTAATATTAAAAAAGTTCAGAAGTTGAAGGAAACTTTAAGTAAAGATAAACCTGAGATTGGTTTCAACACAGTGATAACAAGCAAGAATTATTTCCTTTTTCCTTCTCTGGTTGAT
>JAWCDI010000200.1:0-2704 GCA_044343505.1 Candidatus Aenigmatarchaeota archaeon
TTAATTTTCTCCTCAAGTATTTTGCCGAGTGAATCATCGCAATCCAATCTCACAAAGAACGTAAAATTGAAAATATAACTTTGTGTAATAACAGTTGTCCAACTTTTTTTCCATTTACTCTTGTCTGCATTCCATCTAACAATGCCAAACTCGAATCTATCTGTTTTAACATCTGGAAGATAAATTTCTAATTTGTTTATTTTTTCTTGAATTTCTCTTCTTATTATTTTTCTATTTTCTTTAGTATCATTATGGCCTATTCCGAGAATTGCAGCTAGTAGACCGTAAATTGAAGTTGGGGGAGGTAAGAACAATGAAGGAGATGAAGTGAGAAATAAAGGATTTCTATAAGAAAAGGAAATCGTTTCTATCTTAATTAGAAGTCGCATATCCTCCCTTAAAAGAATATGGGTTTGATCTCTTCGTTGTTTATCTTGGGAATATTAATAATATCTCTAAACTCGTTTTTTACATAAACCTTATATCCACTTATTATTTTTTCATTACTTGCTTGTGATTGTTGTTGTGTATTAGATGTTTGATTTGCTTTTAATTTATTTATTTTTTCAAACAGCTTATGTGTATCAATTTCATAATCCCTTAAAGATGTTGGATTCTCAACCTTTTCCTTAGCTTCTAATAGTCCAAAAAGATTTGCATATTTTTCATCACTAAATTCTACTTCTACAATGAAAAGAGGAGTAGAATTTTTAGAGGAAGTAGAAAGTGTGGGTGTTAACTTGAGATTCTGTAGAGCTTCTATAAGCGATGTGTAATCATCTTCACTCATGTTGGTTTCTTTTGCTGTCGTGTCATTAACAAAGATAAAATGTTCCACCACGGCAACAGGAACTACGTACTTCTTCCCTATTGCTCCTCCTTTCTTTTTTTCTTCTTTAGAGGCCATAACATTTGTAATACTTACATCCATTTTTTCTACGTTATTAAGTGAAACGCCAAAACTTACTTGGGTTGGACCTATTGATTTAATACTTAAACCTTCCTCCCCTTCCTTTTCCCCTGGTAGAGGAATTAAGAAGCCGAAAACTCTTAAATCCCAACATTTTTCTAATAATTGTTGCTTAATTTCATTTAAATTTAAATCTTTATCTTTTAATTCTCCTATTAAATCTTTTACCCTTTCTTCAGGTGTTATTCTTTCACCCTTCTCATTAATAACCTCTCTGAAAAATATTTCTTTTCCTAACTTTGAGTAAACATAATCTCTTATTCTTCTTTTCAGAAAAACATCTGTAATAAATGCTTTTTCTCCAAATATCCTGGGCTCATTGTCAAAACTAGGATCACCGTTAGGGTTACACCATTCAAAACCATAAACGTAAATAATTCCCCTTCTTTTTACCTTTTCCGAATTTTTTACTTCTCTCATATTTACATTACATACCCCATAAAAATATAAAATTTTATTTTTTTCTCTTTTTCTAGTGATTCTAATTCTTTCCAAAAAGATTGTGAAAGTCTCCCCTTATTAAGTTTTTCCATTTCTTCCTCACTTAAATAATAAATATATCTATGCGCAATCTTGTTTACTATACTTATAAAATCTTTTATTTTAATTTCCTCTTTGCTTAATAGTTTACCTCCGATGGGGTTCTCGCCCATCTTTTCGTCTATTTTCCTGATTATCTTCCCTACAAATTGAAGTACTTCTTCTGCACCAACTTCCATAATTATAGATAAGCATTTAATATATATAAAAGTTTACTCTACAAACTTTCAAAAAGTTAAAAATATTGCCTTTTATTATATCATAAGATATGTTTATTGTAGTATTGAATGAATTTTATTGGCATCATCTTATTTCTAATTTCTTTTAGATTATGCTTCAAAATATTCTTTTGTGTTATTTTATTAAAGATACTTAATACCCTTGTTTCCATAGTTTTATCTATTTTCTCTAGCCTTACTATCTTTTTCATTAAATCTAAGAGGAATGGTTCATTTTTCATTTCTTCGTCTCTCAAATAAGAAAGAATTGAATCTTCTGTGAATAGATTCAAGTTTTTAGTATTTTCACTTTCTTTCCATTCTTTAAAGATTTTATAAGCTTGTATTAAGGTAGAAAGTTGAGTTTTTTCCATAACTATATCTTGCTTATTCTTTTCCTGGCGGAAGAACACTAAAGTTAAGGAAACTTTTTCAGCAATTCTTTCCATTCCAGGAATTATAAAATTTTCAATTATGAAGTCTAAATTTTCTTCTCTATTTACATCTTCCCACAGCCTAAGAACATCGCCTTCTTTTTCATTTTCAAAATAGGGAAAAATCTTAATTCTCCAATTAAGAAACCTGAGATGCGTATCGTTTAAAGAGATAAAATGTTTATACGATTCTAACTTTTTTGCACATTCTATACAAATTCTTATATTTTTTTCATACCATTTCTTTGAATGTGAATATATTGGTGCAATATTTTTTTCTGCTTTAACTAACCAACCAAAAATTTTAGATAACCTTTCGGAGGGGGTTAAATCTTTTTCATGAAGACATATTGAACATTCCCCCTTTCCTTTTTTCATATTTAACTCTTTTTTTAATTCGATTATAACTTCTGTTCCTTTTGGTGTTGGAATTCGTAAAATTCTGAAAATAATCTTTTTCTTTCTTTCCTTTTCTCTTTATATTATATGATTATAATTTTTCTCTAACCACTCCCATAATTCTGGTTCTTTTTCCTTTAACT
>JAWCDI010000201.1:0-2635 GCA_044343505.1 Candidatus Aenigmatarchaeota archaeon
CTTACCTTCTAAATCTTCTTTTTTAATAACTCCAACACCGTCAATATATTGAACATCTAAAGCATAACAAATTTTAGCATGCTCTGAGACTAATTTATCAACAATATAATCAACTTCGACAACTGTCACTATAGGAAATAAACGTAGCAATTTAGATTTTTTTACTTTTTTTATGACAGTTTCTATTGAAAGACCACTCGGTCCTACTTCCCAAGCTCCTTCAGGAGAAAATAAAACTGCTACATATTTTGTTTTCATAGCATTTTTAAAAATTCTTCTTCGTTTATCATTTTAATATTATACTTTTTCGCTTGTTCTATCTTCCATTGAGTCGGATTTTCTCCAACTATCAAATAATCAATTTTTTTGTTAAAACTTGACAATTTTCCACCGTTAGCTTCGATTATTTCTTGAAATTGTTTTCTAGGTTTCGACAATGTTCCAGTTATACAAAATGTTTTCCCTTCTAAAATATTAGAAACTTTATTTTTGAATTTCAACCCTTTGGATTTTAAAAATTCATACAGTTGTTTTATTCTTGGTAAATATGAAATAATACTTTCAGCTTTAACTGAACCAACGTTTTGAATCTTAGCTAAATCTTCTTTTTTCAAATTTAAAAATTGATCGAAAGAATAACGTTTCAAAATTTCACAAATTGTTTTATAAGAAACATTTGGAATTCCAAATGCTGACAGAAATTTTTCTGGAGTTGTAGTCAAAATTTTCTCTCTTTCTTCAAAAAACTTTTCGTTTAATATTTTTCCTAAATTTGTTTTTTCTAAATTAAAAACTTCTTCAATTGAATTAACGTTAAGCTTTTTAATCAATCCAAGAGAAATACCTTCCATACCCATGACTCTTAAAAAATAAACAATTTTCAACAAATTTGATTTTGAACACTGTTTATTTGAACATATTAAATCTACTCCTTTCCATGAAACTTCAGAACCACAATTAGGACATTTTTCTAAAGGACTAAACTTTCCTGGAGAAGCTTCGACTATATATGGTATGACACAATTAGAACGAATCAATTTAACTCTACTTCCTTTTCCTATTTTCTTATCATAAACATATTTTGCATTAAAAGCTGTAGCTCTATGAACTGTTGCTCCAGATAAAAACACTGGATTACAAATTATAACCGGAACTATTTTTCCTTGTCTTGTAACATTCCATTCTATATCTAAAACTTCTGTTTCTTTTACTTCAACATCAGGTTTATACGCGATTATATCGTTTTTCGATTGTATTACAAAACCATCAATATCGTAATCTCTATCTGATTTGTTAAATTCTTGGTCTAAAAACGATTTTATATTTTCTGAATATTGGTCAAATTTGTAATACTTTGGAGTATCGAAACCTAAACTTTTGATCAAATCTAACTGCTCTAATGGGTCTATATCTGAACATAAAACTTGATAAAACTTAATCGTAATTTTGTCTAAATCTTTAAAATCATCTCGATTCATAATTCCAGCAACAGCATTCCTTCTATTAACATAACCGTTCAACTCTCCAATATACAAAGCTTCTCCACGTAATATAATCTTTCTTTTCGGATTGTTTTTAACAATCCTTCTTGCTTTCTCTGTTATATCTTCTCCTTCGTAACCATTTCCTCTGGTCCCAGCTTGAAATACACCATCCTCGTCAAACTCTACGAAAACTGAAATACCATCAAGTTTCTCAGAAATAACGATTGGATATGAAATAGACTTCAAATATTGATCCAAATCTTTAGATTTGACTTTATTTAAAGAACCTAAAAAAGTAGGAGTTTTAATTTTTCTTCGTTTGACTGGAAAACCTACAGAACTTAAAATAGGATTGTTCGGATCTAAACTTCTCAACTCTTCTTCTAGTTTATCATATTCATAATCTGAAATTTCTGGAATACCATTATAATAACTTTCTCGATATTTAGAAATGAGCTCTTCTAACTCTTTAATTCTATCTTTCATAATTCTTATCCTTTCTTATTAGGAATGTATTAAAACTTAGAAAAGATTAAAATTCTCCCCAAATTGACACTAATCGTCCCGTCTTTCTTATATAATCAAATACCTTATCGATTTGACTTTCTTCTCTTAGAGAAATCGATTTTTTGACTAAATCATATTTTAAAGGATGTCCATGTGGACATTGAAAATATATATATTCTCCATCTGAATATTCAGAAATACAATAAGCAATTTTTCTGTTACATATAGGACACTTTTGATCAACTTGTATATATTGATGGTTTAAAAACCAAGAACCTGCTATTCCTTCGTCATACATATACTCTTCACAAGTTCCTGAAATACAAGCTCCTCTTATAAACAAATCTTTCTCTGTTTTATCAAGAGATGCAATTTTTTGAATCGTTGCAATCTTTTCTTTATACTTTCGATATGGTGAATAAACTTCATCAACAGAAGGATGATACTTCTTCATTCGTATATAACCAATCCTACTTATGAAATACTCGTAATCTAAATCTGACTTAATAGTTTGAGTTTTCATTTTTTTGAACCTTTTTGTATTCTTTTAAAATTATATTACTAATCTCTCCCAAAACTTCTTCTAAATCTTTTCCGTTAATTCTCGAAAGAGCAAACGCTGTAAATGCCAAAACAATCAAAGT
>JAWCDI010000202.1:0-2605 GCA_044343505.1 Candidatus Aenigmatarchaeota archaeon
AGTAATTTTCAAAAAAAGTAGTTCCTTCAGGAGGTGTAATTATTATGTCACCAGCAAATATCTCTATTATATCTTCCGTAAAAAAAGTCTTAAAACCTTTTATCATTGCACTACTTATAGAAACGTTTAGAATTCCAATTACAAGAGCAATTATTATTAAAGTAACTATTTTCTTGCTTCTTAAAAGATCTCTTGTAGCTAAGAAAAATTCAGTTTTCATTCTTTCCTCTTTATTTTTTCTTTTTTAAGAAAAAGTAAAGGATGATGATTATAAGTAAAATTCCTATTGCAATAGGCACTATATCAAATTTTTGCTTTGGGGTAACATAAATTTGGATATTTTCATTTATTTTATGATTGCCCTCTGAATCATAGTAATTTATTTCTACTTTAAAATCTACTAAACCGCTAGATTTAATTTGTGGAATATAAAAACTAGCAGTACCTCTATCATCTTTAGGTATTTTTCCAACTACAGCATTATATCTTTCACCATTCATATATAAATTTACTTGTACGTTTTTTGCATCACCATTTCCATAATTTTCTATTCTTATTTCGAGTGTTCCACCTTTTTCTGACAAATCACTTTTTACATTTGAAATAGCAAGCTTAGCTATTTTTTTGTGTATTTCCAACGGCAATGAATAGTAAAATTCTTTTTCTCCTTCTTTTAATTTTATTGTAGCGTTTGTTGATTTTGCGTTTTCTGGGACTAAGAAAGAAAAAATAATGTTTGTAGTCGACCCTCCAGAAAGGTAACCTACTAATTTGCAAGTTTCAGTAAACCAATTTGATAAAACGCAAATTTGCAAGTTATTTACATCCATTCCTCTATTTAAAACGTCGAAGCTTAACTTTACTTCATCCCCTGGTATAAAATCTTCTGGATCAATTTTAACATTCATTAAATCAAAATTAAACTTAGGGACTCTGATCGTTATGTAACTAGTTCTCGCATAGCTTTTTCCTAAAGAATCCAAATAATTTATATTAAAAACTAAATTTTGTGGTGAATTTACATCTGAATTTGATACTAATGTTAAATTTAAATCAACAAAAGAATTTTTCTTAATTTCATTTATAAAAATCATAGATTTGTCCTTAATAGAGAAAACTGATGAATTTAATACGAGTGATACTTTCCTTGCATCGCCACCAAAATTGTTAATCCTAAGGTTTATTTTTATTTCACTTCCTTTCATTATAACTTTTTCTTCGGAAGAAATTAAATCTATCGAAATTGTTGGTTCATCATAAACAATTATAGGTATATAATACGTATCAATTTTAGACCCATATCTCAATTCAAAATTTAAAGAATAAACACCGGCTTCAGTTTCTTCTTTAATTTTAAATGGTAAACTTACTTGGACATAAGTATTACCTAACAGTTTACCTATCTCTATACTTTCCCACATATGTATTCCTTTACTCGTTATTGGGACTATCCAAATATCTTCATAAGGATAACTATCTTTATTGTAAACAACCAAAGAAACAGCACCGTTCACTCCTGGTGAAAGAGTATCCGGATAAATAGAATAATTTGTAACTTGCACAGATGCAAAAATCAAAGATATGACAAAAACTAAAGCAAACAAAATTTTTTTCATAAAATCACTCAGACCGCACGTCAATCTTCATCGCAAAACTCAGCGCTCAGCGATCACCGGTGATCATCATCTGAAGTAAATTATTAAAAATAGATTTATAAAGTTTTCCAAAAACATTAAGAAATTTATCTTCATCTATAACGAAAATCTAAATTTTTCGTTTTGAAAATGAAAAAGGAAAAAGAAAATATTTTTAAATTCTTATAAAAATAAAAAAAATTATGCAAGATTCACAAGTTTATAACGAATTGAACAAAGCATGGAAATCTACATGTAAAATTATCTTTGGAGAAGAAATTGGAGAATTAAAAGAATATGAAGAATGGTTAAAGGAATACATGCCAACAATTGGAAAAAGAAAATCAGTTATATCTGGAAAGGATGTTTTCTTAGCATATGATAAATATTGTAAAAATAGCAATTATATTTCTTTGGATGAAAGAAAAGAAGTTTCAATTGAACCCTTAACTATTAATGAGATTAAAGACATAGATAGTATTGTTGAAGCAATCTCAAACAAGTGGTACTATGTTGGTAATAAAACTCTAGGAAGGTCTACTTTGGTAGAAGGATGTGACGTTATTTTTGATTCGCAAGTAGTAGCCGATTCGTTCTATATTGTCAATTCTTCTTTTGTCTTTGCATCTAGTGCAATAAGAGATTCTAAATATGTTTTTGGAACAACCGGCATCGAGCGAAACAGTGAATTTATTGTACGGTGCACTGGCGCGGATAATGCTAAACGTTGTTTTGAAGTTAGATATGGAAATACTTATAGTAGCGATTGCTACTTTGGTAACAATCTTGAAAATTGTTCAGATTTAATGTTTTGTTTTGGGCAAAGAAATAAAAGATACATGATTGGAAATCTCCAATTAACTAAAGATAAATATTTTCAAATTAAATCAAAATTAATAGAAGAAATAAGAGAAGAGTTAAAGAAAGAAAAGAAATTTCCATCATTATATGAATTAATAGGAAACGATCAG
>JAWCDI010000203.1:0-2592 GCA_044343505.1 Candidatus Aenigmatarchaeota archaeon
ATGATTTGTTTAAAAGATTTGTTTAAGACGATGGGATGAAAAAAGGATATTTCGATATGGTAATGGTAATCTATAATAATAATCAAGCAATAAGAAGATACAAAAACATTATGAGCCTGCTTTATGAAAACGAGGAAAATCAAATAAATTAAAAAGAGTTTTATTAGATTCCTAAATTACAATTACTAACTTTAAAATATCCTAATAGAATTTGAAGTTTGAATTTGACTATCTACTTTAAACTTTAAGTTTTAGTTTAATGTTAGATATAAAACTACTTCTTTTCAACTAAATTTCTAAACAGAGAAGAAGAAATTATTTAAGCCTAAAGTTATTTTGTTTTTAGTTCGGTAATTTATACTAAAGATAAGATAGCGGATAATTTTAAATATTTAAAAATTTATACAGATTTAGTGGTAGAAAAAAAGTTAAAAAGACCTTTGGCTCTTAAATTAATCTTTCTTTATAGTCTTTTTAGTATTCCTTTATCCTTTATTCTGCTTCCATTTTATATTATTGCTTTGTATTATGGTTTATGGAAAATGAGAAAGGATTGGATGTATGTGGTTATAATTGGTAAACTTATCTCTACTATGGGTTATTCTTACTTTATGTTTACTTATTTAAGTCCTTTAACTTTGCTTTTTATAGTTTTAAATATAATCTCAATTTATTGGCTCTACACTAACAGAAATATTTTCAAAGAATCCGAAAAAGGAAGTGTTTTGGGTACAAAAAGCGAATGGATAAGAGTTGGTTTAATAGTTTGGGGTATAATTATTATGTTTATTTTAGGAGCGATTAACTTTGAATATTTGGGATATGGAATTTTAGCTCTTCCTATTTGGATAATTTTTGTTTGGTTTGGCATCCCAAAATTAATGAAGAAAAGGTGAACGAGGAATTAATATTTAGTTACAAGAAGAAGAAAATAATTGTAATGCAAAAACTTTGTCTTCATAACGTTTTACTTCTACACTAATAAATCTATAATCACTACTAAGGATGTTGGAACGATGACCAGGACTATTCATCCAGCCATTTACCATCTCTTCTCCGGTACTTCCGATTGGTACACACAATGGAATAATAAAAAAAACACATATATAACCTTCTTTAACTAAGAATATGTTTTCACCTATTTTACCTAAGCTTAAAAGATAGGGCTTGGTGTCCATTTCAAACAAATAATGTTCTAATTGATGGTTTGTCTTATAGTAATTTAATATATGTCCCATTCTAACTTTAGCTAATTTATCTAATGTTTCACATTTTTCTAGTTGGTGTAAACCATATGTGCTTCTTACTTCGTTTGTTTTTGTATAAATTTGTTGGACATATTTTTCGGGAAGATTAAAAAAATCATAGCCATGTTGTCTTCCTAATGTATAAACTACAGAAAAAATACCAAGACAGAAAATCAACCCAAATAGGATATTTTTCAAATTAATCCTAATTTTAATTTTTCTTTTTGTTTTGTTAACTATCGATTCGATAAATTTATGTATTTTAGATTCTTCAACCTCTTTCAATTCTTTCAAAGTATCTAATGCTTCCCACATTCTTTCAGTTTTAATTTTTTCTTCCTCTTCAATTTTTTTCCAGAATATTGGTGTATAAGCATAATCTGGATGCCCCTTTTCACTTCTCCAAATTTCCTCTAACTTACTTCTTAAAGGTTCTTTAGAAGTAGAAACTTGTTGAAAGTTTAAAACCGGTTGAGGTTTTATATGATCTTTACAAAAATATCTTCCACAATATTTACATAAAAAAACTTTTGTTCTTTTTCTGCACAGATGATATTCACATTCCCCTATTTTACTTTTGGGTTTTTTCATAATTTTTGTTGGTAAATTAATGATTTAAGTTAGTTTTTACTTTAACTGATAGTAAAATCTAAATATGTACAACTAAATTTTAACCTTGCCTATTCCAACAAGGAAGTTCATGATGTTCCTCTTCAAAACTTTCCAAAAGTTCTTTCTCAACTTTTTTATAATCTTTAACTTCACACCAACTAACTTCGACCTTATTCAAATAGCCTTTTTTCACAAAGTACCTGTTTATTCTTTGTGTTGTTAAACCTCCAACACCATTAAGATAGTTCTTTATAAACCTTCGAACTAAATTTGTCGTTTTTCCTATGTAAAGAATGTTCGTTGAACCTCTCAATCTTTCTACTTTTCTGTTTTTCAACCTCATACAATAAACATATTGGGAATTGTGTTTTGGAAGTATGTCAGGATTTTTTCTTATTTCACTAAAGCTAACCCATTTTTTAAAATATTTTCTAAAAATCTTGTCCATAATTTTTTTGTTAAATAATTTATATATTTTTCTATTAATATGATGTAAACATCTCGTGAGTAATTTCATTATAGGTATAGAGAGTATAGATGATTATAGAAGAAAACAGCTAAAAAGAAAACAATGTATTTTTTCTTTTATACTAAAACGCTTTCAATCCTACATTAGTCTGATTCTAACCTTAAATCAACATTTATTCTAAATTTTGGATAAGGCTTTCAATCCTACATTAGTCTGATTCTAACTTGAAGATGTAATAAAACCAATTGTAAATGGGTTAAATCT
>JAWCDI010000204.1:0-2572 GCA_044343505.1 Candidatus Aenigmatarchaeota archaeon
GGATTGAAACGTGGATTTATTGTTTTCGAAAGAGAAAAGGCGATTATGTACCACTAAGACATCCATAAAAACAAGGATTGAAACATCTATATACTCTTTCGTTTTTACTAAATAAGAATGTACTTGGTACCACTAAGACATCCATAAAAACAAGGATTGAAACGTGGATTTATTGTTTTCGAAAGAGAAAAGGCGATTATGTACCACTAAGACATCCATAAAAACAAGGATTGAAACGGTCTATCCCTTCTATTCTGACAATCCTAGCTCTATATGGCGTACCACTAAGACATCCATAAAAACAAGGATTGAAACTGGTACACGCATGTCTGAAGGAGGAGACAAAGGATGTTGAGTACCACTAAGACATCCATAAAAACAAGGATTGAAACTGGTACACCTACAGTTGACCACTTCTTCAGGTGTCCCAGTACCACTAAGACATCCATAAAAACAAGGATTGAAACTATAATTATATTACCTACAAAAGGAGGTGTGAGATGAAAAATGTACCACTAAGACATCCATAAAAACAAGGATTGAAACGGTTCATGGTCTCGCTCCTCCTTCATGATCTCTATCAATTGTGTACCACTAAGACATCCATAAAAACAAGGATTGAAACATTTGAAAAGGATCTATATTTTGTCCTTTCAAGAACTCAAAGTACCACTAAGACATCCATAAAAACAAGGATTGAAACCACTCTCCATAAAGTTTTTCAAAAACTGCTTTAAGAGTACCACTAAGACATCCATAAAAACAAGGATTGAAACCCGGTTAAACCCAAACCTATACTACTCCCACCAAAAGGGTACCACTAAGACATCCATAAAAACAAGGATTGAAACTTCTTCAAGATCGCCGCTATTGTCCTTCGAAACACTCTGAACGTACCACTAAGACATCCATAAAAACAAGGATTGAAACGCAGTTTCTCGAACCTTACTACAAAATCAATCATCTACAGTACCACTAAGACATCCATAAAAACAAGGATTGAAACAAGTGTATACGGTCATTCATCGAGCTAGAACAGTCTAAATGTACCACTAAGACATCCATAAAAACAAGGATTGAAACAAATTTAATCCCAATTTTTGCATAAAACCTAAAACTCTCGTACCACTAAGACATCCATAAAAACAAGGATTGAAACGGTTTGTTTTGACATTCTTGATATGAGAAAGAATTTGAGTACCACTAAGACATCCATAAAAACAAGGATTGAAACGCATACACTCATTGAACCATAACATAAAATCATTGTGTACCACTAAGACATCCATAAAAACAAGGATTGAAACTGTATATATTGTCTCTTTTCCTTACGACAATCCCGTACTCGTGTACCACTAAGACATCCATAAAAACAAGGATTGAAACCACAGACTACATCGCGCAGTGCATAGCAATCGTTGACGTACCACTAAGACATCCATAAAAACAAGGATTGAAACCAAAAAGGCAATAAAAGTTTTCTAAATCCCTCACCATCCACTGTACCACTAAGACATCCATAAAAACAAGGATTGAAACTCATCGCCGAGTTCCATTACTGCTTTTAAAAATCTGATGGTACCACTAAGACATCCATAAAAACAAGGATTGAAACCCATTTTCTACAGTGTATAGCGTATTCATTTTGCCTTGTCTAGTACCACTAAGACATCCATAAAAACAAGGATTGAAACATCCGGGTTTAGTGCCGATCGAGAAAAATGACTTACTACTAAGACACCCACAAAAACTAGGTTTGAAACAACAAAACAAACTTATCTTCTCTTGTAAGCCAATGAAGTTTTCGTCATCATATACTCGGTAAGCTGTTGTTTACCCTTAGAACCAGCGGATAATTATTTTTTGTCTTGTGCCAATGAATCTACAATAGGCTATTTTAAGAATTTTTCTCTTTACTCAGATTAAAAGCTCTTTATATATTCACCTTGTACTTGTTTATCCCCTTTATTCGCTGACTTTTATAAGATAAGCCCCTCCCAGAAGTTACACCAAATTCAGCATCTTTGCTTTTTACCTTTGCCCCTTTTTTATTACTTCAGCCGATGTCTTTAACATCTATACCACCTTACCACAGAAAACGACCGGTATTCCGTGGCTTAAAAATTTTAATTTGAAATCTTTGCAAAGCATTTAGAATTTATAAAATTCACTTGAGATATCTCAACTTACATAAAATTACTTGACAGGATTGTAATGCGCCGTTATGATTTTCTCGGGAGGTTTAAATGCAAAAGATAATGTTTATTAAAATTTTTTCTGTTTTAATTGTGGTGACTCTAATTCATTGTCATAAAAAGGAAGCTGGTCCTGGACCCTATGCATATGTAGCCTACTCCGATTTAGGTTTTCGAATATTCGACTTATCAGAACCATCATCGCCTGAAGAGCTGGGATTTTTTGATGACAATTTGTACTGGGCTTATCATGTCAAAGTTAAGGACAATTTTGCTTACCTTGTTGGTGGAACTGGTTGGACAAGATATTTACAGGTATTTGATGTCTCAGACCCCCTTCAGCCAAAAAAGATTGGTGAAAAGACAATGAGTGGTGT
>JAWCDI010000205.1:0-2562 GCA_044343505.1 Candidatus Aenigmatarchaeota archaeon
CCAATCTCTTGAGGACGACCCAATGACGCAAATTTTAGAAAAGGTTTTGGAAGAGAAGTATTGTGAGAATCCAAGTTATGTAAAAGTACTCATTAAGGCACTAATAAATACGGATGGAAAAGAATCAATAAATGGGAAGTGGGTTATTAAGACAGTATACCTTAGTGGATCGGAGATAAGAAAGTTCTACCAGAATGAAAGAGTAATAAGGTATATCTTAAGCCAAATTTTAAAAAGACCATTTAAATTGGGCTTTAAAGACCGGCACAATCTCCAACTAATAGTTCTAAAAAGTGGTGATGCTAATGAGTGAAACAATTGAGTTATTACCTACTTGGTTCAAGCTAGTAGCACAAAGACAGAAGGAGAAAATGGAGGAGAAAATTCTAGAGGAAGTAAAAAGGTTTGAAAGAAAATTCAATGTAATTGTTGATAAAAGTGATGTCCACGAGAAGGTGTTTTCACCTTTTGTGAGCATTGAAAAAGAGTTAAGTACAAAAATTGAATTGCTATATGGTATGTCTTGCTACTTAAGGCTTAAAGTGTGCAACAAACTAAGATTTGCGGGCATTATTCCAACAGTAAATGTAAATATGGCGCAGTATGATGATATAGATAGGATTGTTGCAGAGGAATTGCGGAAATTGTTTGAAGGAGAAATTGTTGAGTTGAATTCGGAGCGTTATTGTAGACTAGCGGTAAAGACAGGGGATGACTTTATAATTGTTGCAGAGTATCGAACAGATTGTTGAGGGAGAAAGAATGAGTGTTGAAACACAGAAGTACTATAATAAGTTAAAACAATATGTTGCCGAATATGGCGAGAAGCTGGCAAGCAATATAAAAGTAGCCATGGACAGACACAAGCTAATATTCTGTATCTTGCCCTTTGAAGAAGTCTGGGAGGTGGTGTTCGATAATGTGGATGATGCATATACTGTTTTACAGGTGTTACGCAATACCATTCAGAATATATTCGATCCATTTCCTCTTGCAAAGAAGGAAGTGAATTTTGAGTTTATTAGGGAAATTCTTCGTATGATAAGGAAAGGAGTTGATATTTATATAAGTGGTTGAGGTGATTGTTAATGGCAAAGTATTGTAGACAATGTAAAAGTAAAATAAATATTGCCAATGACTACATTGTCTTTGATTGGGGGGAAGGTAAAATTTATTGGATGTGCAAGAACTGTTATGAGGGGGGAAAATGATTACAAGATGTGCTTTTTGCGGTCATGAATTTGATACTGATAATAGACATTACGTAGTTACAATTTCTTATGATGAAAATGGCAATACAGAAAGCTTATTAATTTTCTGCGATTTTGTATGCGTAAGAACTTGGCTTAATGAAGTGGTGAAAAGTCATGAGTTGGATCGAAAGTGAATTAAATAAAATCGAGGAGGAGAGAAGAAAAAGGTTTGGTGGATTAGAGATTTATCAGTTCGGTGCAGGTGAACATGTTCTGACATTCATCTTGAAAGAAGAGCCAAAGGAGCTAAGAACAAGGTATGGGATGCGAAAAGCATTTTTGGTTGAAAAAGACGGTAAAGATTATATGTTTTTACTAAATCCAATGTCACCATTGTACAGACAGTTACTTCAACTATTCAAAAGATTTCAGGGGAGAACAATAGTGAAAGTAAGAATTGTAAAAGCAGGTCAAGGTAGGAATACAACATATACACTTAGCACGGTAGAATAAGTTTAAATATTTTTTTTTCTTTGATTTCTGAGGTGGGATTTTGGACAATAGTGATTTGCTTAAAACTTTATGGAAACTTCGTTTTCTTATTCTTACGAACATGGATTTTGATGTGGATGATAAGGAAGTTATTTGTGATGCAGTAACTTATGATGTTGCGAAAGATCTTTTTGAAAAGTTATGTAGAAGCGGACAGACACGGTTTGCCGATATGGATTTCCGTGAGTTTTGCAAGTATACGCTGAGAAATTTTGAGCTTGCTGTTTATGGCAGGCATAAAATCATAAAGAGGAAGACAAGAGGGATAGTGACTTATCGTAGAGGGGATGAGTACGGATATTAGGATCAGATTAAGAGATTTTGAGACAACTGTCCACATTCCAAAACATATTTTTATGCGTTTCCATAGTCTGGATGAGATTGCTGAATACATTTGCAATGAACTGGCGGAGAAGTGGGCAAGGTCAATGCTGGCTAGAAGATTGCCAATTGGGGAAAGAAGAGGAAAAACAAGGCCAGTCAGTAAGATGGAGTTAATGCGTAAATGGTATCACTCGCACTACTATCCGATCTTAGAAATTTTGAAGAGGGATTTACGTGGTAGATGAAAGCTCAATCGATATTGAGCCTGAAGATGCAGAAGAGGAAAGTCATGTAGCTGAGTTGCTGGGGAAAGAAGAAAAAATAGAAATTCCGGAAGAGATGAAAGAGCAAACTGATTTAGAGAAATTCTTGGATGGTGGTTACTTTTATGTTGTCTACGCACAAAAGAAATAACGCAATCATTAAATGGTTGTACATGTTACGTAATTGCAAGGAAGGAATGACGTATCACTTAGGTGTACGATCACAAAAT
>JAWCDI010000206.1:0-2514 GCA_044343505.1 Candidatus Aenigmatarchaeota archaeon
GGCTCCCAGATTAATTATGGAATTCTAATTTTAGATAATAGTGGAAACTTTGAAAAGCCCATTTACTTCACAGAGGAGATAGAAAACTACATTTTCAGACTGAGTTGGCTCAGAGAGACATTGAAGAATAGACAATTAGGATTTATATTAGAATATCCAAGAGATTATCTGAACAGAGGGAACAGACTGGTATGGATTGTCTGAAAAGGAATTCTGAATAATTAAAATAATAGTTAGTTCATTATATGTTAGATTTAGAAAATTCTTTTATAAAATATCGCTTTGTATCTTCGTGTAAAAAATAAATATAGCAACCCTTCGTTCCTCTTGTTAAAAGAGTAAAATAAGTATTTTTTAATAACTTTGTAATATCATTATTTATATTTTTAAAATTCTTTATTAATTTATCATGACTTTTTTCTGGTTGAGCTATCCACTTATTATTTGCAATGATTAAATCTTCACCAAATATAACTCCTATATAGTCAAATTCAAATCCCTGAGATGTATATATACAACCAACTTCATTTAGTTGAGCTTCATCTTTTCTTGTAACAAATTCATAATATGGATGTGATTTCAGATCTAATTTATTACTTCCTTTAGGCGGCATCCTATTCCAGGGTTTTTTCCATGTATGTTTACCTTCTTTAATTACTATATCATCTATCAATTTTCCATTATCTGGGGGTGACCATGGCCATACAAAACCTGCTAATAATCTTACTGTATATCCATTTTCCATCTTATTTTTAAGCATATTCTCTAAACCAAATATACTATCACATATTAAAAATTCAAAATCGCTTTTCCATAGGTCAATATCAACCTTATCTTTTGATAAACCAAACATATATCTTAACCAATTGACATAATGAATATTATTTCTAAATTGTTTTTTAAGAGAAAATTCTTTAAGTTCAATTTTTTCGAACTTCTTGACTTGTTCTCTGATATGTTCTACTGTTCCTATTTCACCGGGTCTGACAATTTGATTCTCATCTAAGAAAAAAATGGATATCTTACAACTGGAGATAGCGTCATAAACCTGAGGATTATTTGATTTAATTTGATTAAGAGTAGTGCTTCCCCTAAAACGATGTGCTTCATCACAAATTAATATATCATAAATTTTTGTTTTTGATTTTAAGTTTACTATCTCATGAATCTTTTTAAAAATTCCACTAAGATTGTTTTTGTTGCTCTCACAAATAATCCCTTGAATTGTCTTTGTGAAAGCATCTGAATTAGTAACAAAAGCTACTTTTTTCTGCGATTTCAAGCATTGTGTAAGTAACTTTATGGCTATAGCAGTCTTTCCAGAGCCAGGATCTCCTTTTACGATAATGACTTTTTTGTGATCAGAATTTGATAAATTTTTTATTTCGTTAATTATATTGTTGTATATTTCAATCTGTTCATCAAGCAGATTCCAGACTGGATTGTCATTTATAGCATTTATGATATGATCCACTAATCTTTTACTGGGTTCTATTTCAGAGTACAGAAATTCCTCTATTTCATTTTCTTCCAATCCTTTCTTAAAAAAATTACAAATTTCATTTTTTAATTCCCCTCTATTTACGCTATATATAATTTTTACATCTTTTTTTTCTGGATTTAATATATTCTCTAAATTTTTATTATTGCCTAAATTAGGTAAGTAAGAAATAGCTTTTATATCAGAATGTTCAAGTTTTTTTACATAACTTTTGAGATATGAACAGTAATAAAATACTTGATCAACAGGACTTAGTGTTGTATTTGGATCAAAATTTTCTAATGTCTTCCATGACTTGTGTTCTATTATCATTGCTTGAAAATTTTTGTTTTTTTTCCCAAGAATCAATATATCAGCCCTTGAATTAGACCTAGGCATTTCTAATTCAAAAAATACGACTAAATTAAGCAATTCATTTTTTATTGAATTTAAATCATTTTTTAAGTTTTTAAAAGAATCTATCCAGGAATTTTCTTCAGTTTGGCTTGGGTCTACTCCAAAAACTTTTTTAAAATTACTTTTTATATTATTAATCAATTCGTTTAAATCCTGATTTAAAAAGTCTTGAAGTTTAACATAATATGCACACTTTATCTTTTCCATCTTCTATCTCCAATTAAAAACCTCCAATAAAGGTGTTTTCCAATAGATCGTTTTTCTTCCATCCTTTAGATCATTAAATCTGGAATCATTATTTTTTATAATAATCTCTTTATTTTTTTTAAGAAAATCATTCTCTTTAGTTTTAAATGGAACATGAAGTGGTTCAACAAAAAGTTTAATTTTTTTATCATTTAACAAACTGTTTATTTTAAATTTTAAATCATCCTCTCCTGAAAAATCAAATTTTAGATAATTCTCATTTTTATCGATAATTAAGAATTTTTTACTATGATAAAAACCAATTATTAGTTCAAATTCGAAATTAGCAGAATTATTATTTAGAAGTTCTATAAAATTATTTAGCGCTTCGACTTGATCTCGAAAAGAATAATTAGGATTCTTTTGAAGTA
>JAWCDI010000207.1:0-2506 GCA_044343505.1 Candidatus Aenigmatarchaeota archaeon
TATAAGAGGAAAAACTTCCTGCATGTAAGTGTGCGAGAGCATCATTCTTTATCTAAAACTTTCACTTTAATTTTATCTGTTTTAAAATCTTTTCTTAATCTTCTTTCAATAATTTTTGCGAGCACTTTTTTTGACATAATCTCCTCGCCAATAATTGTATAATCCCAGATAACTTTGTCATCTGCAATGAATTTATAAGAAGTATAACATCCATCACTATATTTTAGATTTATCCCAAACCCTTTTTCCACCGCCTTTTTCAAGATTTTCATTCGCTTTGATTTCGCAAGCTCTTTCGTATTTTCCACGCTCGCATCCAATGATGCCTTAATTTCTTCCTTCAGCTTTTTTGGAAAAGTTATTAGATATTTTGCCATTTTAACTTATTTTGTCGCCATTAATAAATTTTTTGCAACTTCATTTAAGCTTGAGCTTACAGCTTGCAATCCTTCAACAATTTTTTCTTGCTGTTTCATAATCAAAATAATCGCTATTAATACAAAAATTAATACAATTCCAATAGCAATATAAGGTAATAATTTCTCCAACTTGCTTACTTTTGAAAATCTTTCAGTGATTTCTTCGATAGTTTTTAAAGCCATATATGTTGCCTCGGTATCATAAACATTATGAATTTCTTTTAATTTTTCATAATCAATTTTTACTTCGATTGGTTTGTAATCATTAGGAGAAAGTTTAAGTAAGTTAAGCATATATTTATATTTTTTATGATCTATTGGTGAAAAAAATTTAAATGGTACAGGTCCAATCTCAATTTTTTTTGGATCTTTGATTATAACTTTATATTCTCCTGTTGCTGGATCAAAATAATAAGTACCAGATACAAAATAAGGAATTATTTTTTTTCTTTCAATATATTTATCTTTTTTTTGCTCGAGATACTCTAACTTTGAATGGGTAGGATAGATTTTCACAAGTAAAATATACTCTTTATGTTCTCTTATCTTAATTATAAGCCAAATGAAAAAAGTTATTACAACAAGAATAATAACGGTCCAAAATATATATTGCCCAGATGTTGCTAAATAACGTATTATTCCCTCAACTATATTTGCCATTTTATTTTACTTTATTTTTAATCTTCCTCTTCTTCACTCATTCTTTTGTAGATATCTGCCATAAAAACTGCGAGATGTTCTTGTTCTGCAGGTACATAAACATATTCTTTGCTATTTTTGTAAACTTTATATCCTACTATTGAAAAAACAGGTTCGATGTCTCCTCTTTCATATTTTTTCTTTTTTTCTTTCTCTTTTTTTATTTCTTCTTCCTCTTCTTCCTCCTCTTCTTCATTTTCTTCCTCCTCTTCCTCCTCAAGTTCCTCATCAATTTCTCTCTCTTTTTTCTTAAATTTTTCAAGTCTCATCTTTGAGATATTTTTAATTTTTCTTTATAATGGTTTATAAGTTCCTGTATAGTTTCATCAAAATTTTTCTTTTTCATTATTGTTTTTATATTGATTAAGTTTGTATGCGTTTCTTCACTTATTTTTATATTTTTCTTAAATTTATCCATAAAATTTAATAAATTTAATATTTATAAATTTTTCGGTTTGTTTCATAAAATTTAAAAAGTAAAAAAATATATTAAATAATATGGGAAAGAGCATCGATATAGATGAAAAAAGAGAAATGGAATATTACAGAGCAGAAGTGCCAATGTATTCTCTCGATTATATGAGATATCATGAGTTATTAAAAAAAGCTGATGAGCTTGCAATACTTGTATTGAGTGGAGATGCTTCAGCAATTAAATATTATTATTCTTGCCTTTTGACAATTTATATTAATTTTAGGCCATTATTTTTGAAAGGTGTTGATCTTACTATAAGAGATAGAATAAAATTAATCAATGAATTATTCAAAGAATGGGAAGCAAAAAATACTCTAAAAATTAAATATTTTCCAAAAGCTCTTGCTGAAGAATTATTTATTTTACATGCCAAACTTTTAGTTTTAAAACAAAAAGTCGGTTTAGGTTTAAGATTAGAGAAAGAAGAAAGCTTCTTCAGAAAGTTAAGTAAAGTAAGTTCACTCGCTTAAAATGGTGAGCTGGCGAAAGCGAGCAGTACTTATTCTTGAAGGTTGGTATAATAAAGATATAAAGCGAGAATATGATGAAAAATTTCAGGAATTTTTGCGAGATTATCAAAAGCGTTTTTTAGCAGTTATTAAAGTTCTAAATCTTCGAATAAGGCATAAATGGGATAATGTTATAGCTATTACTGGCGAAGAAGGTTCTGGTAAATCGGTTTTTGCTTATTGGCTTGCAAAATTTTTAGATCCAAATTTTGATTTTGAGAGAAATTATTTATATACCACATCAACAAAAGAAATTTTAGAAAAATTAACTGACAAAAAACTTAAAGTTATAATTTGTGATGAAGCAATTAAACAATTTTATAAACTTGATTGGGCGTCTTCCTCACAAAAATATATTAATAAAGTTTATGCCGTCGCAAGAAAAGAAGGAAAAACAACAATTC
>JAWCDI010000021.1:0-9870 GCA_044343505.1 Candidatus Aenigmatarchaeota archaeon
AAATCGTATTTGATTGTTATTTATGGGTTGAGAGGAACTGGGAAAACTACTTTGCTTGCACAGAAGTATTTTGAAGGAAGTACAGAAAATAAACTTGCACTTCATGGGGAACATCTTAACCTTGCGGGATACAAAATAAAAGATATAATTCCTTCATTAAAATACATATTAAAGGAAGGCTATCTATTTATCGACGAAATAACTAAACTTAAAAATTGGGCAGAAGAGATAAAGGTACTTTCTGATATGTACCCTAAAATAAAAATTATAGTTACTGGATCTTCTGCTGTTAATCTTCAAGATGCTCGTAGGATCCTAGCAAGGCGTGCCCTCTTTATTAATTTAAAACCACTTACATTAAATGAATTTTTGAAAATTAAATACAACACAAAAATAACAGCTTTTGATCCTTTTGGAGAAGACCCTTTAACAAGTGCGATAAAGACGGAACTTGATGCAAGGGAAAAACTTGGAGACATAAACAAAGTGATGTTAGAATATAAGAAAATGAATTTACCTTATTTAATGGAAAGTCCTGAATCTACCTTGTTTGATGTTTTGAATAGAATAATTTATGAAGACATCGGAGGAATAGCATCTTTTACACAAGATGTACTAAATAAATTTAACTCCTTACTTAACCTTCTTGCACTTTCTGAAAAAACGAGTTATAGTAATCTTTCTAAAGAACTTGAGGTTGGAAAAGAGACAGTTATAAATATGGTAAATTATCTTATAAAAGCGAATGTAATACGAGCAGTCTATCTTTATGCTAAAGGAAAAGTAAAAGTCAGAAAAGAGCCAAAATATCTTTTCACTTCACCAACCATAAGAAACGCATTGCTAACTCTTCTTGCAGAAAAAGAAAGAGCGGTAGGTCTCACCAGAGAAGATTTATTTGCAATGCATATTGAAGACCTATTCTATCTTAAAACAGGTCCTGATTATGTTTGGAGGGATACATTATTTGAGATTGGAGGACCATCTAAAAAAGCAGAGCAGTTTGGAGATAAACTAAAGAAGTTTAAAAGAAAATATATAATATACGATGGGCTTCAATTAGTTTCAGGAGAAGTAATTAAGCTTCCATTTTATATTTTTCTTAGTCATTTCTAATTTTTCTATTTCTTTCAAATTTTTTCTTCTTGTACTATTACCCAAGTCTTTATTATTTCACCTTTCATTGAAATTAGTGCAATCATTCCATAGTTTGTATCTTTTGAGAACCATTTAACTATCCATACATCTTCATGCTTTTCCCCTTCTTTATCTATGAATTCTTTGTAGTATTTTGCTTCTGGCTTAGCATTGGGATTTGACCTTAAATAAGAAGATATACTTTCAGACCCTTTTAGCGTATGGGATGCAATAATTGCTTCCTCAGGACTTGAAATTACACA
Source organism: Candidatus Aenigmatarchaeota archaeon (assembly GCA_044343505.1). Lineage (GTDB taxonomy): Archaea > Aenigmatarchaeota > Aenigmatarchaeia > CG10238-14 > SCSR01 > JAVZGQ01. Next base: position 1,401 of record JAWCDI010000021.1, read on the forward strand.
TGTTCCCTCTTCACAAACTTTGCATTTTGCAGTAGTCACATAGTAAGGAGCTGAAGAAACAAATCCTTTCCTTGGATAATCATAATATACATGAAACCTTATCGGACATTTACTTGAATAATTGTAAACAACTTTTGCTTTCACATAAAAACTTCCATCAGAAGGAGATATTTCTATAACATCTATTATCTCCGCATCAGGATATTTTTCCTTTAAATCCCTCAAAATATATTCAGTTACTTTTTCTTTAGTTAACTTTCCTTCCATTTGTGTACATCCTAAGAATAGAAATAAGGAAAGAATGAGTAATGAAATTAATGTTAGCTCCATCTTGTTTACGCATTTTTCCATGCAAATCTTTATCGTAAAAGTTAAAAATTCTTCCTTTTAGAAAGGTTCTCTATAGCTTGGATTTTGAATCTTTATCTATTTTACAAAAATATACATCTCATCTGCAATGTCCATCCTCATAGGAACATCTAACTTTGCATTTACATACCATTTTATTCCTGCAGAGTATTGAAGAGTCATCGTTTCCATAATTTCCGAGAATTCTTTGTACCCACTACTTTTTAATTCCTTAAATTCTGCTAGCATTTCTTTATACTCCTTCCATCCAATTAAATCATAACTCGTACCAAATGTAGGTATGATTTGTGAAGGGAAGGCATCTTTAGGAATATTAAATATATGGGAAAAAGATCTTTTCATATTTTCTATTTTTCCTGGAGGTATTAGCATAACTTCTTCTTTATATAAAATCTCTCTTGTACTACAATGCTTTTGACGTCTGCCACTAACACATCTACACTCAAACCACGCTTCGCATACTAAAGAAAGAATAAGTCCTCTAGTTTCTAAACTTTCTTCAAGAGTAAAATCAATATTAACTTTAACATCCTCTCCCGGCAAATATTCTTCTTTATCTGTAGTTATTTTGATTGCTCCTCTCGGTGGAAAGAACATTTTTACACCATTCTATCTTTTTACAATAATTTCTTTTTTCTCATGAACATCAAACCAAAACGGGATATCTATCTTCACATCAATTATCCAATACATACCTACATTTTTTCCTTTGAAAGTAACAGGAGCATCTTCTGGAACTTTAAATTCTAGCGGAATTGAACTTGGGACTTTCTCTAATTTTATGTTAAAGAACTTCAAACCCTTTACGAAAGGGCACCTCCTTTTGTACGTTATATATGGAATACATGAAATAGTTACTTCAATACCTCTTGCATTTTTATAATCACCTATTATTATATTTCCAGTTAATTTCTCTCCCCTTTTAACTTCATCCTTACAATCAATCTTTATTGGCATTTAAAATCATCTCTAAAATTATGATAAACAAAGTTTTATAAAATTATTTTTCAAAGCAGATAGAGCTAATTTTACTTTCTTTCCGAAGCTGGACTGCAAAGATGAGAAATTACTTTTGACTTTTGAGAAATATTTTTAAAAATTCTCGTTTTATTGATTATGATTCTTACGAAGGGGACGTAGATGTTGCAAAAAATCTCAAATAATATTATTATTCTTTTTCTATTTATCTTTATCTTATTGTTAAATATTGTTTTAGCTGCTGAGTGTGGAGGAAACATACCATGTGACTGTGGAGATGTAGTTATTTCAGATTATAATATGAGTGCTAATCTCTCATGTTCTGGAAATGGTTTGATCGTAGGGTCTGATAACATTCTACTTGACTGCCAGGGTTATACAATAAGTCATACAGGTTCAGGAGCTGGAATCCTCGTAGAAGGGGGGAGAAATGTAACAATAAAGAATTGCAATATAATTGGAGATAAGTCTTCGAATAACTTTGGAATTTATTTTTATTCAACAAGTGTTAGCTATATTATAAACACCACAACAACTTCAAATTTTCGTGGAATTCTCCTCCACACTAGTAACTATAATACTCTTTCCGGTATTACCTCTTCTAACGAGTACAACAGTATTTACCTTACCGTGAACTCCAATTTTAATACTCTTTCTAATATTACTTCATCTAACAATGACCATGGTATTGCTCTTAGTATATGTTCTTTCAATACTCTTTCTAATATTATTTCGTCTAATAATACAGGCAATGGTATTCTTATCGATTTCGGTTCTTTCAATAGTATTTATAATACTACTTCATTTAATAATGAAGTTGGCATCAGAATCTATAGAAGTCCCTATACTAATCTCACTAATACAACAATGTACAATAATACTTTAAATCTAGAAGTAGAGGCTGATGAAGACTTATACATAGACACTTCGAATCTTGTAGATGGAAAACCAGTCTACTGGATTAAAAACGAAAATAATAAAATTTACGATTCCTCAACTAACGCAGGACTCTTTGCATGCTTTTACTGCAATAACATAACAATTAAAGATATGGTCTTCACTCACAATATGTATGGTCTAATATTTAAAGGAACAAGTAATTCGATTGTTTCTAATCTTGCAATGTCTAATAATGGATATGGTCTCTTTGTCTATGATAGTTCTAATAATACCTTTTCTAACATTACTACCACTAATAATGAAAACTATGGTATTTACGTTGAATCTAGCTCGTATAATACCTTTTCTAGTATCATTTCTTCCAACAACAGTGGTGGCATCCAACTAGTGTATAGTTCTAATAACACCTTTTTCAATGTCACCACTGCCAGTAATGAGGATTTTGGTATCTATATTGAGTCAGACTCCAGTTATAACATTCTTTCTAATATTTTCTCTTGTAACAATTATATAGGTATTTACCTTCGCGAGAACTCCAATTTTAATACTCTTTCTAATATTACTTCATCTAACAATGGCTATGGTATCCGCATTGAATCAAGTAATGAAAATGTTTTCTTCAATATTACTTCTCTAAATAATTATGACGACGGTATTTCATTAGATAATTCTAACAACAATTTTCTTTATAATATTATTTCTAATGATAACAATAATGGCATTTGTCTATATTATTCTAATGATAACTTCTTATCCAATATCACTTCATTAAATAACCATGATGACGGTATTTGTATTAAAGATGATAGCTTTGGTAACATCTTTTCTAATGTTATCTCTTCTATCAATACTTATGGTATTAATTTCCAAAACAGTGCTTATAATTCCTTTTTTAATATAACCATCTCAGAAAGCAGTGAGTGTGGTATTTACTCCTGCTCCACTTCTAACAACAATTTCACAGATACTAATATTTCAGCAAATATCAATTACATCTGCATGAATGAAAATGAAAATAATATCATGATAAATACATCATTCTCTTCTTCCTATGGTAGTGTTAGATATTCTGATGGTATTCAACTACCAGATCACACACAACTAATTATCACTGCCCAACATCTTAATATTTCATTCAATAGTATTTTTCTTGATACATCGGATCCCGCAGTCAATGATCTTCTGAATAGGCCAGCACAACTAACACTAACAGGACTTAATAAGACAGTTCATATTCCAGTTTGGGATCCAGAAGACGACGGCACATTTGTCGATTGTCCAGATACAATTTGTACCATAGTCAGCGATAGTGGAGGAGTATTTGTGTATAATGTGACAGGATTTTCTACTTACAGTAGTAGAGAAGGAGCAGTAGTGGACATTACACCCCCATCGATTCAGATTCTTTCACCATCAAATAACACATGGCATAAAACAGATGTTATGATTTCTTTCGTTGTGATAGATGATATAAGTACAACTTTAACTTGTACATTTTACGATAATGGAATAAATGTAAGTACGTTATCAGTAAATAATAATATAATTACAAATATTACTCCATCACTTACAAATGCAAAACACGATATTTATTTCAACTGCAGTGATGAAGCTGGAAACTCAAATATTTCAGATATTATCACAATCTACTTTGATAATCTAGAACCATCAATTACTAATTTTATTATTTCACCTACGACTGTTTATGTAGGTGAAACAATTACATATAATTGTTCAGCATCAGACAACTCAGAATCATATGGGGGTTCTGTTACAACAACTGTGACTGGAATTGATACATCATCAGCAGGCACAAAGACCGCAACATGTATTGCAATTGATACAGCAGGGAATAATGCTACTGCAACGATGATATATTACGTTTCCGCAATGCCAGCTCTACCACCACCACGACGTCCAGTATGTACTCCAGATTGGCAGTGCTCGCCATGGTCTGACTGTCTTCCAAATGGGACAAGTGTAAGGACATGCATCGATGTAAACAATTGTAATATAACCGAAGGAAAACCTTCTGAGACCATGTCGTGTGTGTATATTTGTATACCAGATTGGCAATGCACAGAATGGACCCCATGCACTCCTGAAAATGTACAGACAAGAAGCTGTATAGATGCTAAAGGCTGTCCTGTTCCTTCAATTCCAGCTCCAGCAACAAAGCAATCATGTTTCTACATTTCTGAGGAACTCAAAGAAGCGACTGCAGAAGATGCAGCTACTGTAAACGACATACAAAATTCAATGACTTCTGTGCTTCAAGCTATCGATGAAGGTGATTATGATAGAGCAAGCATAGCCTTCGATGATGTTATGAGAAGTATTGACTATCTATTATCAAGTTCGCCCTCAGAAGCAAATCTACGACTTACGCACACAATTATCAACACTTCGTTTGAACTTTCAAATACACTCCTTGAAAGAAACGAATCATCAAGAGCAGCACATTTCATATCAAGCATATCCTCATTCATCCCACTTGCGGCAAAGGTTAACATAAGTTATGCAAACTCACTATCAAAAAGAATACTTAACGTATCAACGTCTTTTATCGATAAAAACAGACTCGATGAATTATTAGAATCTCTTTCAAATTATATACGAGCTCTCAAAGATACATTTTCATCGCAACTTGAACTAATTGATGAACTTCTCACAAATAATTTGGATCCGGATGCACTGTTGAAACTTGATATTCTTAAAACTTCTACAAAGCAAATGAGAAACGCATATTTGAAACTCGATGATGCAGAAAATCTTATTTCCGAAGCAAAACTAACATTAGACATAGAAAAGAAACGTAAAATGATAGCTCAAGCAATTGCGATAATTAATGAAAGTGGGATTCAGTTCCCAGAGATCAATAAAGTATTTGCTTTTTCAGTTGAACAGCGCTCAGATAATATGTCATTTAATGCAATAAAAGAAAATGTTCCTAGGGAGAAAAAGGAGTATGTTGAGAGTTTTAGGGAATGTATTCCATTAGGTGCTGTGGATGTGAGAAAAGCGGTATTTAGCTATCGATTGAGTAATATTGAATTTACCGAAGTTGAAACATATGCAACAATCGTGAAGTTAGAAGTGACATCACCGATCGAACTCGAAAACTTTACGATCATGGAATACATTCCAAAGTGGCAGAACATTACCATTGAAGATATTAACTCAACAATAGATTTTGCAGTCCTTAACGCTGATCCTGTCATCGCATTCAACATTGGAACGCTTACTGCTGGTGAGAGAAGGCAGGTAGTATATGTGATTAACAAGAAGCTTGATGAATATCATTCATTTGCATTTGCATGCGGCACATTGAAGATTGCAGGACCACCAACAGTGCCGCCATATGGTTTATATGAGTTCCCACCAGAAACAACCGCTGTAAGGGCAGTTGTAGCAGTAATCGTTATTTTACTATTATTAGCCGAGGCTTATCTTTCGGCAAAAATCCCAAAGATAGAATTTACATTGTTTAAAACAAAGATGGAAGGGAAACAATGATAGAACAAACATTTGCAAAGTATAATTTGTTCTTTATGTTAATCTTAAAAATTATATTAAGTTTTAAAAATTTAACTTAAAAATGAGGTGAGAAGAGTGAAAGAAGAAAGGATTCTAAAGACGAGGACGTTAGAGACAATAGGCCCGTGGATCTTCCTACTTGGTGTAGCAATAACGATTATTCTTGGGCTATTTCCGAAAGCACTTGAAGCAGTCGGCGGGGCGCATGCAAACATTGCGGTACTTGGAATACTTGGTATCATCGTCGGTCTTATAAACATTACGGACAAAGAACTAGATAGATACATCCTAGCAAATATTGGGTTTCTCTTTGCAGCGTCATCTCTTATGACAGTTCTTCAAGCACTGAGTCTTGGACCTGTCACAACAGCATTGCTTAATATTGTGAAAAATGCAATTTACTTTGTCGCCCCAGGACTAGCGGTAGTCTGCATCAGAGCAATTATTGAAGTATCAAAATCTGTGTAATTAACCTAACTATCCTTTTGAGCTGTTACAAAGGAACATGAGGAACTTTCAAACAATTTCAGTAATGTAAAAAAGGTAACTTTTTATCTTACATTGTAATGAATTGTTTTTTAGTTTTTTATTTTTTCTAGATTTTATCTTAATGGTCATTAGCAAAAAATTATTTTTATTAGCTAACTAAGCTAAGGGCTCTAAAAACGAGTGGATCTGCTACAAAATATTTACCATTTTCTTTTTCCAAAAATGAAAATTCGACTAGAGTAGTAAGGGCTTTAGAAAATGCATTTGGATTAACAAACTTTCTAAGGTCTTTTGTTACCATAATCTTTAGCTCTTTCCAACTTACTTTTGTAGCATTTCTGAGAATTGCCAAATATAATTTTTTATTTTTTCTCTTCATCAAAAAATTGTCTAACTCAGAAGCCATTATTTGTGTTGCTACTTGAATCGTTTTTTCAAATGCATCTTTATTTTTTAAGACTGCTTTTTCATAACCATAATAAGTAAGCCAACCAATAAGACCATCAACTTCATCGATAATTTTCATATCATCTTTTGAAATTTCTTTTCCTAATTGTTTGAATCCTTTCCTTAAAAATTCTATAGCTTTTTCTTTTTCAAGCCTTCCAAGAGTTATTTTTACGATATGTCTTCCATACAGCGGATGTTCCTTTACTTCCTCTTTTTTCTCACAGATAATTTTTTCTAAAAGTCCAACTTCGCTTCCAGAAAGTATAAACGTAATGTTAGGAAACCTATCATAAAAATAAGAAAGAACGTTTGCTAACTCGATGTTGTTCATTTTTTGTGCTTCATCTATGAATACATCAACCTTTTTTCCTTCATCTTCTTCTCATTTATTTTTTCTTCTGTTTTTATTTCAAGTCCAATGCCAAAAATGGATACATTAATGCTTTCTATCTTTTCAAATATCTTTGGTTCACAGTTTTTAACAACATCGTAAATTGCAGAAGGTATTTCCTTTATAGGATCCCTTACAATTCTTCCATCAATCCATAGTTTAAGATTTTTATCTTCCTGATAAATTACATTCATTAAACTAGTTTTTCCAATTCTCCTTACACCAACAATTGCAATTATTTTTTCTCTTCTTTTTATTGCATTTTTAATTTCTTCATATTCTCGTTCGTAATTGAAAAGGTCTTCCTTTTTTCCTTTTGGTTCTATTGCAAGGTACATAAAAATTTTTAAAAAGATAGGAAGTTAACCAAAATCCATTTTTAGTTAACTTAAGTTAACCAAAATTTGTTTTTAGTTAACTTAACAAATTTACCATAACAGGGACTAGCAGGAATGACATCATGTGAATTCTTCTTGCTCCTATTAGTTGTGCAAGTATTCCTACGCAAGTAGTTGTTATAAGAAGAACTATTCCAAATACCCCGTAAAACGCAGACAAAACAAAAATGTAAACCCCTAACAACGCGTTCAAATAAAGGAAGTTTATTTTTTGTAGGAAATTTACAATTTTATTTATTGAAATTAAAAGGATTGTAATGGAAATGAAAAAAGAAGTTGCTGAGATCGCTAAATAAAATAAAACATTTTCCCTATTAACGATTTCAATTATTTCCAAAGTCACACCTGTCCTTGCTTTACCAATCGAAATTAAAGAAACCAAAGAATTTATCGCATGCGAAGAACTAATTGCTGATGTAATAGAAAGAAAAGATTCTGGCCCTTTAACGATCGGAAAAACTAAAGTTGCTATTTGCGCAGGTGTTGCGATCGCAGGGAAAAAATCGCATACCCATCCCAAAAACGCACCCAAAAAAGAAAGCAAAATTATTGAATTATCAACCTCTTCATCTTTTTCCCTTTGTTTTTTCATTCTTTTTATTCTCGAAAGTAAAATTTGGCTAAGAGAGAAAAAGCCCAAAAACGCAACAAAAACCTGCCCCTCCCCCGGAAAACGAAGCGCAAAAAACCCAAGAGCTCCAGAAAGAACGAATATTAAAATTCCCTCAATTTTCCTTTCGTCAGAAAAAACCAAAATCCCACAAAACGCACCCAAAAAGAAAACCAAATATTCCCTCAAAAACGCAAAAACAAAACGCGAAAAATTCAAATTCAAAAACGCGAACAAAAAAGAAAAAATTAACCCGAGAAGTATCGAAAAAACACAAATTTTTATAGCCCTAATACCTAGCCCCTTTTTCGTTAAAAAATGTCCAGGCAAAACCCCAAGAACAGTTTC
>JAWCDI010000022.1:0-9461 GCA_044343505.1 Candidatus Aenigmatarchaeota archaeon
TCATGAGGAGTCCTAAACCGAAAAATCTACCTAGGAGTGTTGCTATCAGTGCTTTTTGATAGCTTATTCCTATGTATGCGAGGAGAAAAGTCATCGATGCTTCGAATGATCCAAAACCTCCCGGAAGGAAAGAAATTAAACCAATGAGGAGAGAGATTGAATAAATGCTAAGAATTAAAACGAAATCTGTCTTTTCTCCTAAAAACGCGAGTGGTAAAAAGAAAGTTAGCCCATCAACGACCCAAATTAACATCGAAATTATTAATGGTATTGCAAATTCTTTTGATAATTTCATTTCTTTATACATACTTTTTATTCCATTTATTATTTCCCTTCCAATTTTAAATTTCCTCCTAAAAACGCTCTCAAAAAAACCGCAAACCCCCTCGCAAACCGCAACAAAAAATCCATAAACTTTTTCATTTTGTGTTGCAATTATTGCAATTAGTATTAGCGCGAAAGAAACAAAAAAAGGAACGAAAAGAACCTTAAAATCCACGAACAAAAAAAGAACCGATGAAAAAAATAAAAGTGCCATTACGTCGCTTAGCCTTTCGAAAAAAACGCAAGCCATACTAAATGAAAATGGTATATTTTTTTCTTTTTTCAATATGTATGCTCTAATTGGCTCTGAAAAACGCGCTGGAACCAAATTACTAAGCGCAATCCCATACGCGAATATCGGAAAAAGCGAAAAAAAGCCTATTTCATATTTTTTCCGCAACAAAAAATAAAACCTATAAACGCGCAAAAAAGTATAAATTATAGTTAAAATTAGCAAAATAATTATAAGCTCTATACTAACCTTTTTTACTTCTTCAATTAATTTCGGGATATCCCCAAAGTAAATTAGCAAAACTATTAAAACTATACTTATTAAGTACATCGAAATCTTTAGTAAATCCATTTTATTCCCTTCATTTCAATTCTCTTTCAAAAATTCTTTCTATTTTTTCTCTATCAAATTGAATCGAAAGGACTTTGTAAATAAATTCTAAAATTTCTATTGAATTTTCTATGTAGGAATTTTTTATTGCATCTATCGGATTTCCATATTTTTCTAGGAGAAGATAAATGAAAATTCCCTTTCTCCCATATTTTTCATAAATTTGTAAACCTGCTTCTCCGTATCTTTTCTTAATTTCCTTTTCATCTAATATATGAAATTTAAGAACTTTTTTATCAGTCAACCAAATTAAAATTTTATCTATAACATCTAAACTTATGTTATTCTCAATGCTCAATTCTACGACGTCCTTATTATTTAATGATTCATAAATTCTTTTTCCAGTTGGACCAAATTCTATAGTAAGTTGACTAATATCTATAATTGACAAATTGGCGATTCTTTTTGGAATAAAAATTGGTTCTACTTCCTTTTTTATTGTAGTTATTTTTTCTTCTTTCTTTTCTTCAGCTTCGACTTCTATCTTTATGAATTTTTCAAGTTTTCTTAATAATTCTTCAACTTCTGATTCTGAAATTTTTAAAAGTTTTGCAGCATTTTCTATAGTAGTCTTTCCATCTGCGATTCTATAAAGATCAACACCTTTTTCACCAGCTATATTATATATCATTTTTTCTGCAAGAGAAAGTTCTTCGGGCATGAATTTGTAAGATTTTTATTATTTTCTTTCTTTGTTCCTTAATGATAAGAGTTGTTGTACTTGGTTCTGGGGGGGCAGTTCCTTCGCCTATTAGAAACCTTCCGTCCATAGCAATTAGATATATGGGGAATGTATACTTATTCGATTGTGCAGAAGGAACACAAAGACAAATGATGAAATATAAAATTAGCTATGGTAAAGTAAAGGGAATATTTATTTCTCATCTCCATCCAGACCATATACTTGGTATACCTGGTTTAGTTTATACACTAAAAATGATAGGTAGAAAAGAAGAACTTCTAATATTCGGACCAAAAGGAACTAAGAAAAGGATTGAAAATTTAATAGGGAATGAAGTTGATTTTGTTAAAATAAATGAATTCGAAGATGAAAATTTTGAATATAAAGTTGAGGATGCAAGATTTTATAATTTTAGAACGAATCATACAAATAATTCTTTTGGTTATGTTTTTGAAGAAAATGCGAAGAGAAGGTTCAATAAAGAAAAGTGTAAAGAATTGGGAATAAAGGGAACTATGTTTAGATTTCTCGAAGAAAATGGGTTCATAGAAAAAGATGGAAAAGAAATAAAAATTGATGAAGTTACGTATATAAAGCCAGGAAGAAAAATTTCTTATACTGGAGATACTTATTATTGTGAAGAAATAGTAGAAAAAGTAAAAAACTCTGATTTATTATTTCATGAAGCTACATTTATGGAAAAAGACAGAGAAGAAGCTGAGAGAGATAAACATTCTACAGTTTTGGATGCTGCGAGAATAGCAAAAATGGCAAATGTAAAGAAATTAATTCTATTCCATATAAGTAATAGGTATAAAAATATGAATGAAATCTTAGAAGAAGGAAAAAAAGAATTTGAAAATATTTACGTTGGAAAGGACGGAATGGAATTTCTTTTATAATCGCAATTACATTCCTTTTCCTTTTCTTTCTCTTTCTTCACTTTCTCTACTAATTTGTAATCTAGGAAGAATTACCGGCGGTGCTAAATTAATAACTCTAGCTAAGATTGTTCCATTTATTGAACATGCGTAGTTAATTGCATTTAATATTTCTTCAGAAAAATCTTGTGGTAATTTAGGAGGTCTGTTTTTCTTTTTTGATTCTTCCCATTCTTTTAATATTTCTTTTGAGTTTTCAAAACTACCCACTACTTCTCCAACTATTTTCATACTAGCTACATTTTCTCCATAAATTACATTGTATTCGTATTTTATTATTAAATTATCCTCTCTTTCTTCTATTGATTTTATAGTCACGTTAACGCTAAAACCAGTAGCTGGCTCATCCTTATTTCTTTTTATTTCTGATTCCAATATCCTTCCACCAATTATCATATTCTCACTTTAACTTCTATCCAAAATTTAATCCAAAATATTATTTGATTTACTTTCTTTTCTTCTTTCTTTTATCTTTCCTTTATCCTTTAACAAACTTAAACATTTTTGTACCGCATTTTGGACAAGATGCTGTTAATGCTGTTCTAGTTTTTCCTCCTTTTGCCTTTACACTCTTTTTTTCGTATTTTTCTACTTTTACTTTTTTCTTACACTTCACACAGAAAAATTCTTCCACGAAACCACCTGAATATATAATGAATAAATTTTTAAATACTCTTTTTTAACTTTTTTAAACACTTTTTAAAAGATAGAAATTTCATCTAAAGAAAGATTTTTAAAAATTGTTTTATTTTATTTCAGTGATGATATGAAAAAGGGACAAGCAACCATCGAATATTTGGTTCTATTATCTGTAGCAATTATAATAGCGTTAGTTATATTTGGATTTATGGGATGGATACCAGGAATGGCTGGAAGTTTGCGAGAAAGACAAGCAAGGATGTATTGGAGTAGCACATATCCGTTAAGTATAAGAGATTACAAAGGAACTACAAGCGGACTAGTATTATTAATACAAAACGTTGGAGATTCAAAAGTAATAATAAGAAGTATTTCTGCTGGTGGAAATACTACAACAATAACTGGGAGTTATCAACTATTGCCAGGAGAGCAAAAACAGTATACAGCAACCGAAACCGTTTGTGGTCCTGTAGGATCTACTTTTGAATTCGGGAATGTTAGCATAACATATGACGTAGTCGATGGAATTTCTGGAAACGTAATGGCGGGAGATAGACCTATTATAGGAAAATGTGCAAGTTAAACAGAAAATAGCGAGAATAATCCATCCTTCCTTTTCTATTTTATTTTTATTTTTAATTTTTTTAATTTTTTAAATTCTTGCTATTTTGTTAATATGGAAATTATTTGTTACAAATGCGGGGCTAGTTCGAAAGAAAGAGAATTTGTGGATTTTTTATGTAGTAATTGTTTTATAGAAGAAAAAAGAAAAAAAATTCCGAATGAAATAATAATTTACGTTTGCAAGAATTGTGGATCTATAAAAATAAGAAATTGGGTGAAGAAGGAGGAAAGAGAAAAACTAGAAGAAGAACTTAAAGAAAAATTTTCTAAATTTGGTTGTTATAAAGTAAAAATTGAAAACTCAATCTTAAAAGTTTATATTTTCGATAAAATAAAATTCGAAAAAGATGTACTAATAAATAAAAAATTCACATATTGTAAAGATTGTTCTAAAATAATAAATAAAGCATACGAGGGGATAATTCAAATTAGGGAAAAAGAACTGAGTAAAAAAGTCGAAAAAGTTAAAAAGTTATTTTTGGAGAATTTAAGATCTATAATAGAAATAGAGAAAGTGAAAAATGGGTATGATATTTATTTTGCATCGACAAAAGAGATTTTCGATGTTTTAAAAAAATTTAGTCTTTCGGCAAAAGTAACTAAGAAATTATATGGAATGAAAAATGGAAAAAGAATTTATAGGACTACATTTTTAATAAAAAATGAAAAACTTAATGAAAAATGAAAAATAAAAAATGAAAAACAAGGGTAAAAAATAGAGGTAAAAAATAGAGGTAAAAAATGAGAATAAATAGAACTTGGTTTGGTGGTGTTGAAATAGATGGAAAAAAATATAGGGATGTATTAATAATTGAAGGAAAAATAATAGATAGGGGAAAATGGGGCTATTTTGATACACATACGATCTCAGAAAGAGAACTAAATGAACTGTTGAAAGGAGATCCTGAAATAATATTAATAGGAAGCGGACAAAGTGGTGTTCTTGAAGTTCCTGAAGAAGTCAAAATGGAAATAAGGAAAAGAAACATAGAACTTATCGTACTTGAGACACCAAAAGCTATAGAAAAATTTAATGAAATTTATGAAAAGAAAAAGAAAGTAAATGCATTAATTCACACAACTTGCTAAAGATTAAGAGTTAATTTAAGATGTTAATACTTCTTTTAAAAGTTTTAAATCAAATTTAGTATTTGCACATCCATTTTTAGTCAAAGGTATACCTTTTGCTGGAATTTTTATTTTTTCTAAGTAATTATAAGCAAGTTTAATTTCTTCACAACAAGCTACCCCTACTATACTATCGTATCTTTTTTTCGATAAAATTTTTTGTACACAAGAACCTCCGGGTAAAATATAAACATCATAACCAGCTTTTTTCGCAATTTTTGTACTTTTATTTACTAAGCAATCATTTGAACAATGGTTGCATGAGTAAGTTGAAAATTCTTTATTGAATTTTGCTTTGCACCTATTATCCATATATTTCCTTGCACAATGAGGAAGAAAAAGAGCTCTCTTCTTTCCTTTCTTAAATTTTTCATCGTATATTATATTTTTTGTATAAACATCTATTAAATCTTCTATAATTTCTATTGCATTTTCAAATGGAATTCCTGTTCTTTCGTGAATTTTGAATTTCTCTGATAACTTTATAGCAATTGCCCCTATTTTTTTATGTATCTTTCTTTCTTGAGAAATTCTTGCTATTTCTTTAAAAAATGATTTTGGCAAACTACTAAAGTCAAAATTAAACTTGTATGCCATGTAAAGATATGAAAAGAATTTAAAAGTTTTTCAATTTTTATTCATGAGAAAAGCTATTTTCTTCATTTTATTTTTCTTTTTATTTTACCATGCGAAATTTACAAAATCTTACTTAACAGTTTCTGTAGAAATTTTTGATGATGGAAGTGCAAAAGTAAGAGAAGAAATTAGGTTTAGAGTAGAAGGAACTCAAGATATAGATTTGTATGAAATGTATTTAAAATCTATTAATGATTTGTCTGGATGGAGGAGTAGATTAAATATAGATGAATTACGTTATCATCTCGATCCATCTAAAGTGCAAATTTACGATACAAAAGTTTATCCTTATAAATTAGATACTTGTGATATATATAAAACAAGTTGTTACGGCCTTTTAGCATTTGAATATAAAATTAAAGAACCTATTGAAGATAAAGGAATAGTAAAAGTAGAAAAATATCAAAGGCCTAGAGTAATTACTTATAAAATTGATTCAAAAGTATTTTCATTTGAAACTACTCCGGTTGGCTCTTACTTACCAGATTATACTACTTTAGAAATAAAAATACCGGAATCGAAAATATTAGTCTTACAACCACTTCCTGTTGAATATGAAACAAAGCCAAACTTTGCCGGTAAATTCACGTATCAAGGAAGAATGAAAATTGAAGACTTACAAATAATTTATGAAAAAAAGGAGTCTTTAGTCGATGAAATATCGCATTTTTCGTTTGATTTAGCTAATTCATTTTCAAAATGGGTTACATCAAAGGAAGGAATTATGATATCTATAGTAGCAATTATTTTAATAATTTCATATTTTTTGTTAAAAAAATAAAATGGTGAGTATTTGGATAGAGAAAAAATATATTCTGAAATAAGATACTTAACTATAGAATTAATGAAAATATCGTATGAGAAGAAAATTCCTTTCGAAAAAGTAGCAAAAGAATTTCTAAAAAACGTTAAAAAAATGATAGAATTAATAGAAGAGGGTTCATAATGTTACTTATGGTTTCAATTTTTATTTTATCATTCATAACAACATTTTATGTGACAAGAGCAGTAATTAAAGCCGCAAAGGAAAAGGGATACGTTGGAATTGATTTAAATAAAAAGAATGTAAAAGTACCTGAACTTGGAGGCATTGGAATTGCTTCTGGTATAATAATTTCCTTGCTCTTTTTAGTTGCTGTAAATTCGTTTGCAACTTTAAAATTAATTTTCAATGGGGATTTGAATGTAATATACATTCTTGCAACTTTATGCGTAGTTTTAATGACTATTTTTGTAGGTCTTGTTGATGATATATTTAGTTTAAGACATAGGTATAAATTTGTCCTTCCTTTTATAATAGCTTTACCACTTATGGCTGTTAAAGTTAGCTCTTTACACAAATTTTTCATATTTGGAATGGAAATTAGTCCGTTCATTTACGAATTAATATTAATACCAATTGGGATTTGCGCTGCTACAAACCTTACGAATACTTTTGCTGGGTTTAATGGGTTAGAGGCTGGTACTGGTTTTGTGATTTCGTTTTTTCTTTTTTTGGTTGGGGTTATGGGGGGGAATAATTATGTAATTTTTTTGAGCGTTTTGCTGGGCTCTTCTTTGCTTGCCTTTTTGTTTTTTAATTGGTACCCATCTAAAATATTTCCTGATGATGTTGGGAATTTGTTAATAGGCGCTATGGTTGGCTCTATAGTAATTTTGGGCGGCGTTGAATTGAAAGGGGTAATATTACTTGCACCACATATAATTGATTTTGTTTTCTTCAAAATTCCGAATGGACTTCCAAGCAGAGGCTGGAATGGAATTTTGATAGGGGAAAAACTCTATTGTAAGGGAAAACCAGTTCATTTCGCACAATTCGTAATGAAAATTTTTGGGGGGATCGAGGAGAAAAAACTTGTTTTGTTTTTCGTATTCATGGAAGTAATTTGTGGGATAATTGCTCTAATTATTTGAGAACATGAGATGCATAATTTGCGGGAGGGAAAGTAACAATGGGGTTTGGGGGAAAGATGGCTTTGTTTGTAGCGTTTGCGTGGATTCTTATAATTTTTACGCGTGTGAAAGGTGTGGGCTTTTTTTCAAAAGGAGCGAAATGACTGAAATGGCTGGTGGGCTTTATTGTAAGGGTTGCGCGAAAGAAATGAAATTGCCGAAAATCGCAAAACCGAGAAAAATTATAAAGGCTGGTGGAAAAGTAAGGGTAAGTACGAGTGCAAAAATCGAAGAAGAACTTTTACCATCTTACGTCGAAAAAAGGGCAAAAGAATTTTTCAAAAGGGATGCGTTTTCGGTTTTCTTAGAAAAACTCAGAGATTTAATAAGGGGAAAGAAAAAAGAATACGAAATAAGGAAATTATAAAGGTTCAAAAGCAAGAAGGTAAAAAAGAAGTAAAAAACATTAGTTTCCATTCAAAAACTAATATTTCAAACATTAGTTTCCATTAGGAAACTTATGTATCAAAAGATTTTTAAATATTAGTTTCCTATTTAAAACTTATGGAAGAAATCGAGGAGATACTCCATATCTTAAATCCATGGTGGAAGGAAGGAAGTATAAGCAAAGATCTCGCAAAACCATACAAAAGAAAGATATTTGAAAATATAATAAAACTTCTGAAGTATAGACAAATTATAATAATAAGTGGATTAAGAAGAGTTGGAAAAACAACTTTACTTTATCAAACTATTGAATTTTTACTAAAAGAAAATGATGCAAGGAAAATAGTTTACTTTAACTTTGATAAGAGAATAGCTGAACCAATAAAAGTTTTAGAGAGTTATGAAAAACTTACAAATGTTGATTGGAAAAAAGAAAAAATTTACGTTCTCTTTGATGAAATTGTAAAACTTAAGGATTGGGCAAATAAAATAAAACTTATTTATGATGCTTTTCCCAATATAAAATTTATGTTATCTTCTTCTTCAAGTATTTCTCTAGAAGAGGAAGCAATAAGGAGCCTGGCAGGAAGATATTTTTTAATTAATGTTAAGCCATTAAGTTTTGTTGAATATTTAGAAATGAAAAACCTTTCTAAATTTATCAAAAATCCTGAACTTTGGAAAGAAGAATTAAAAAAAGAATTTGGATTATACCTCCTTAGAAACTTCCCCGAAATTATTGATTGGGAGGATGAATATTTAATAAAAGATTATTTAAGAACTACTGTAATTGATAAAATTATGAAAGAAGATCTAACAGAAAAGTTTAGAAATGTAAATAAAGACCTACTTCTTAATTTATTAGAAATATTTTACAGCAATCCTGGAGCATACATAGATTATGATAGTTTATCAAAAAAATTTAGAATAAGTAAAAAAACGCTTATAGAGCATATCTTTTATCTTGAATTTTCGTATTTAATTAGGAGAATTAAAAATTTTAGAGTAAACACTTTCGTAGCTTCAAGGAAAATGCAAAAAATCTATGCAAATTGGTGGGGCTTGGCATTTTGTTATAATCCAAATTATGATAAATTAATTGAAAATGTAGTAGCAAGTGCTATTGAAGCAAATTTTTATTGGAGAAAAAATAATAAAGAAATAGATTTCTTGAAAATAGATGGAAAAAAAGTAAAGCCAATAGAAGTTAAAAACAAAAAAGAAATTACAGAAAATGATCTAAAAAATATCAAATATTTTCTAGAGAAATATAACGGAGAAGGAATTGTTTTGTACAGTGGAGACGAGGAAAGAGAAATTAAAATTAATAGAAAAAAAATAAACTTAATACCACTTTGGCGCTGGTTTTTAACACAATAGAATAAAAGATAAAGCAAATAATAGTGTGTGTTGTGACGGAGCAAAAGGTATCATATTAAATATTGTGTCTATGAAGAATTGCAGTTAAAATAGTTATACTGTAACTACTTACAGTAAAAATCTTTTCTTTTTATTTGTAGAAAAA